>CAZEMW010000249.1:0-5996 GCA_964513105.1 uncultured Fibrobacterota bacterium | reverse complement strand
GCGATCGGCTCCGGATGTCCCTGAGCGGACGGGACTCTCGGAGATCAGACGACTCCTCTATGCGGTCGAGCGCTCGTTCGGGTATCATCATGAATGCTTCCGGACCACGGAAGAAGAATGCGGCGGAACCGGATATATCCCGGTACAGCATGTTCTCAGGAACCGGTTCGGATATCCGTTGAGCACTGCGCTCGCTGCGGGAAGTCCTGAAGGAAAAAAGAAGGCGATTGAAAATATTTTGTCGGGATATCCGATAATCGCTCTGAAATGCGATCATGCTTACATCGTGGATGGGTACAAGATCGACAAATCATCCGGTAAACGACTCTTCCATGTATGTGACTATGTGATGTCCGAGCATTCTACGGGATGGTTCACCTGGAAAGAACTGCTGAGCGAAGGTTTGTTCCGGGTTGTGGTGGACATAAAACCAACCATTCTGCTCCGACGCGGGCCTTCGGCTCAAACGGTGCGTTACGAATGGGGAAACGGACGTCTCCCCCTAAGCCGGCAAAGCCGGAAGATCGAAGACCAAAAATCAAAGATCAAACAGATAGTTTCGTTGTCTGACAAATAATACGCCAAAAAAAGGTGGATTTGTCAGACAGACAGTTCAACTGCCCATTCGAAACGGTTTGCCGGCATACGGCTTTCCGGCCGGCAGGGGGAGAAACTGGGGCATTTGGGGATCGAAATTCGAACAAAAAAAACCAAGTCCGCTTCGGACGAAAATACCGAACGGACTTACTCGTATAACGGCATGATCAGAGACAGTCTGTTTGAAATTCCGTTGTTCGAATTCGATATCGATGAGACCGGAATGGTCGAGGTCACTATACGCAATGCGGATAAAGCCGCCAAACAGATACACGTGGAGTTTTCCGATTTCCGAAGGCACTCAATAGAAAACGGCTTAGACGATAGGCATGAAAACACATTCAGGGCAATTGAGACGAACGTTACGAAATGTACAAGGTGAAAATGCTCCGAATTCTGGAGTTTTCGACGATATGTAAAGAGCCGGCATGTGTATTGATGCTATTAGACGGCAGCCCCGTTAACCGTCATGTGAACCGGGGAATGTAACCTGTGAACCGGAAACAAAGGGACCGATTGCTGGTAAATCGGAACCGGAGATTCCGATAGAATGTTCTCTTAACCGGGAGGAACTATGATCTCCGAAGAATTCTACGATGCGGACGACATTCTCCGCGAAACAGACGACGTCATTGATGACGACGATTTTGAAACAAGCGAAGAGCTTGAATTCGGCGCCGACGACTCACGTCATTACGCTGAAATCGCAAGCGATATGGAAGATGATGAAGACCTGTGGGAATAGGTAATCCGTTCAGGTCTCAGAGGGGCTTGAGCGGAAAATACCGGGGCGGAAATTCTGTTGCCGCCCATTTCCCGAGAAGAGACGGCGACCGGTAGGTCTCATGCGATGAGACACATATTCCGGTTGCCGTTTTTTCTGTGCGCTTCAGGCCTATCCTGGACAGCGCTGAGTACGGATAACTAGTCTGTCCGAAAACCCCCGTTCATCGAGCGGAGTCGAGATGAACGGGGGTTTTCGGACGGGCACTAACTTTTAATCCTTTTCTTCTGAGAATGACTTCACGTATACGATTTTGTCATCGCCAGGCCGGTAGAAGTCTCTGAGCCGAGCCCCTTCCCGATATCCCCGTCTCTCATAGAACGCTCGTGTTGGGGCGTATGCGGCGCTTGAGGAGGTCTCTACGTAAATCTGTCGCGCATACATAGTATGGAGAATCTCTTCAGTTTTCTCCAGAAGTGTCGATCCCCGGCCGCTGTTCCTGTGGTCGTCACGAACCGCTATCCAATACAGGTCGAATGCATCCTGGGTGCAGGCGATCGGTCCGAAGCAGGAAAACCCAATCGCCATGTTCTCATGGTCAAGAAAAAGAAAGTGGTATCCGGATGAGGTACCCCTGAGCAATCGCTCGAGCACCAGTTCAACTCCGGTCGAAATTTCGTCTCTGGTGAACATCTTCGATGAATGAAGAATTTCATTAACCTGAACGACGTCCTCCGGTCTAACATCCTGTCTGAATTCCACGAAATTTCTCCTCGGTCGAGAATACTCTGTTTCGAATCGCTGCGTCCACAAGCATTTTCGTCAGTTCATCGTAACCGCCAAGCCCGGCTTTCCGGAACGCTGCAAAAAAACCCGCATCCGGAGAGATGCAGGGGTTTGCGTTGATCTCGAGAACCCAGGGATTTCCGGCCGTATCGACGCGGAAATCTACCCGGGCGTACCCGCGAAGACCAAAGACCCGCCAACAGGCCCGGGCATAGTGGACCAGTTGGTGGAGCATGGGCACATCGGTCTTTGAGAAAGAAAAGGTTCGGGGTGTATGGGTATACTCAAATGATTGCGTGAGCCACTTTGCCGAATAGTTCACAATCATGGGCTTGCCGGGGGGGGAAATCCTGAAAAAGGATTTCCGCCGACGGAAGAATTTTCGGATTACCGTTGGCGTCCTCGATAATTCCGACATTTATTTCTCTTCCCTCAATGAACTCTTCAATGAAGAAAGAGTGGGCTTCGTGTTGTTTTTCCAATAGCCCGGAGATAATCTCTTCTCGACTACCACCCTTCACGCAGTTGTCGGTAATGTCGACCGAGGCATCTTCCAAAATTCTCTTAATGATGACTCGATCTACCCCGGGATTTTCGTTTGAGTGAATGATCGCCTTCGGCTCCCACCAACCGGGAGTGGGAATCCCGTGCGCTCGCATCAGTATCTTTGCAAGCACCTTATTTGAGGTACAATAAAGGGCATCCGCGCCGGCGCCCGTATACGGAATACCGAGCCGATCAAGTACGAGAAGCGGAACGTGGGCAAGGGCTACACTGTTGTTCACAGTTTCAACAAGATTTACAACCGCAGTGGGACGGCGTGTCAGGATTTCATTCCTGAATGCACCGAATTCGGTGGTAAGTCCAAATGTTTCGACATGATAGCCCGCTGTTTGAAGCGAGCGACGAACATTGTCCGCCTGAACGAGCACATCCTGCTGATCCGGCATCGAGTCTTCCGGGATGTGATCGTGAATGATCAGAATGGTTTCCCGCTCTTTGTCTGTCCCTCCGGGGGTTTCTGAAGCTGTAAAGCCGTCGTCTTCCGAAATCATACCGGTACTCTTTTGCTGTTCCGCGTAACGATACGGTGAGACGCCTCATCTACGATTGTGCCGATGAGATTCTCATAGGCAATGCCGGTCTTTGTACAGAGAATTGGTAAGTCGGAGTGAAAGGGATGAAGACCCGCGAGCGGGTTGACTTCGATAAACTGAATTTTGCCTTCGGCATCGGCTCGCACATCGACACGACCTGCGTCCCGGCATCCGAGAGCTTTCCAGGCACGAAGTGCCACATCGCAGGCTTCCTGGGCCGGTTCGCTTTCGGCGAAAACATATCCGACTCGCGTTTCACACTCCTCTTTATTGAGGTAGGTGTAAGCGTTTGCCTCCGCGTTGTCGTTGGGGATAAGCTCCAAAGCTCCGATAGCGCGCGCGCGTTCTCCCGTCCCCAGAATGCCGACCGTGAATTCCCGCCCGGGAAGGTATTCTTCGACGAGGACCGCTTGCCGGTACTCCGAAAGCAGTTCGCGAATACGGGCGTGCGATTCGCTTCGACCGCTTACCAGGTTGCGGTCGGTGATACCTTTGCCGGTTCCTTCGGAAACGGGTTTGACAAACAGTGGTTTACCGCAATCAACGGCATCGATATCCGATTCCTGCTCGACCAGTTTGAAATCCGGAGTTGGAACACCGGCTCGGGCGACAATGAGTTTCGCGGTTGCTTTGTGGAGTCCAGCCGCCAGAGTAAGCGGATCCGAGAAAGTGTACGGAATTTGGTACGCGTCAAGCAGGCAGGGGACGGCACTTTCTCTTCCGTAGCCATACATTCCCTCGGCAATATTGAACACCATATCCCACCGGTCATTCCGAGAGAGGTGACCCACCATCTCAAACAGGTTGCCGATTCTCTCCGCGCGATGACCCAGGCCGGTAAGGGCCTTTTCAATTGCCTCGATTGTTTCTTCGCGGTCAAATTCAGCCGTTTCTTCGTCGGAGTATCCCATAGCCAAATAGGCGGTACGAAGATCATAAGTGATACCGATTTTCATTTGATCTCCCGTCGTTGTTTCTCTAACGACCAAACCCAGGTTTCGTAATCAACTCACGGCATTCCGCGTAAGCCGTTGCTCCCTTTCGACTGCGAAACTTGGGCTTAAAGCGTTCCATTCTCATTCGGTGAAAAGGCGTAATTATACCTCGAGACAGTAATTGTCTTCGTCTCCGGTTTTTTCTTCGGGATAGTAGTATTTCCCCCCGTTGAAACCGGTCAGCACGATTTCTTTTCCCGTCCGACCGATCAGATAATCGGGAAGCATTGGTATTTTCCCTCCGCCCCCGGGGGCATCGATAACGTATGTCGGGATGGAGTATCCACTGGTATGACCACGAAGAGCCTTCATAATGGATAAACCCGTACCTACCGAAGTTCGGAAGTGTCCCGATCCGGCTATCGGATCGCACTGATAGAGGTAGTAGGGACGGACACGCGATTTCATCAGGCCCTGGAAGAGTGATTTCAGGGTCTTTGGACAGTCGTTTACATCTCGAAGCAGAACGGTTTGGCTACCCAGCGGGATACCTGCATCCGCCAACCGTCGGCAGGCGAGCTCACATACGGGTGTGAGTTCCTCAGGGTGGGTGAAATGAATACTCATCCAGAGAGGATGGTATCGTTTCAGCATGTGCACCAGCGACTGCGTCACTCTCATCGGAAGCACCACCGGGACCTTGGTTCCTATGCGGATTATTTCGACATGCGGAATACGACGCAAGCGTTCGAGAAGCCACTGCAACATCTTGTCCGGCAAAGTGAGGGGATCTCCCCCGGAGAGGAGAACGTCTCGTATCTCGGGCCGTGATTCGATATACGCGATTTGCTCCATCCAGGCTTCCCGTGATACCCGAAGCCTCTCTTTTTCCCGACCAACGAGACGTGATCGTGTGCAGTATCGGCAGTAGCACGCGCAGTAGTCGGTTACGAGAAAAAGTACTCGGTCGGGATACCGATGCACCAGTCCCGGTACCGGCGACTGACGCCCTTCATGAAGAGGATCTTCGCTTTCAACCTCCCCAACGATGTGTTCGTGAACGGTTGGGACCATTGCCCTTCGCAGTGGGTGTAACGGGTTTTCGCGGTCTATAAGAGATAGATAGTACGGGGTAACCGCAAAGGGAAAGATTTCTTTTGCGGCAGTATTTGCCGCGATTTCGTCTTTCGAAAGAGAAAGCATTCGAGACAGCTGTTCGTATTCCCGTATTCTGTTTCCCAACTGCCAGCGCCAGTCATTCCACTGGGCATCGCCGATAGCCGGGTACCACCTGTTTCTGAAATCCGTTACCATCGGTGAAACAGTAGTGGAGCGGTGGGATGACGCCGAATGAGAACGATGATGCTTTTCGGTAGTTGCAGCGGGTGCTTGTATGACGGTTGTCTGATTTGTGCCCGTAAATAGGCATGTGTTCATTACCAACTCCCCTATTCTTCACGTCGAAACGCAGGAGTATGTAAGTAAAGGAATCCGGCGGCAGCTCAGTGCCTTGCCGCCGGGCTAGTAGTCGTCGTCAAATTCAAGAAGCCTGCCGTCGTCTTCCATCTGAATCTGAAAGTCTTCGTCGAACTCTTCGAAATCTATCTGCGCATCGTCCAGTTCGGCTGAATGGGAATCCCAGAGCCGTTCGAATTGATTATCCTCGCTGAAATGCTCACGCTGGTATTCGGCCATGGTGTTTACTCCTTATAGTGGATATACTTCCGGGGGCCTCCCGAAATGCTCCATGTTTTTGTTCATTCAGTGACAACCGGGCAAACACGCATGGTTGTCGAGTGAAGGATTACGTTGCTGCGCCGGCTCATTTGCCGGCTGTCGGGGTAACGAACCTCACCC
>CAZEMW010000248.1:0-5997 GCA_964513105.1 uncultured Fibrobacterota bacterium | reverse complement strand
GCTCTAAGACTGATTTTTCAGCCTCCCCTCATCCCGGTTCCCCCGCCATGTCCGTTCTGGACAAAACAACGCTGAAATCCTGCTTTTTCAGGCAAAGACCCTGTTTCCCTGCCGGGTTATATTGATTCTCACGACCTCCAAGGGCTATGAAAACCAACAATTCGACAGCGCCGAGGTCGGGGATTCTGTACACAGGAAGGTATTTATGCTGACTGCAGGAACAATCTTGTCTAAACGTGGCATCCGCACCGCTGCAGCGATCACCGTTGTTGCACTGGGTGCCGGAATTGGATTCCTCCGACCGGATACATGCGTAAGCTCAATGCTCAATCCGCACAAAAGGGCCGGCGTGTCGGCGATTTCACCGACGCTTCGTCCCTGGCAGAGTATCGGCGGATGCGGGGTTTCGGCCGGGGGTGGGGGTGCCGGGGGAAGTTCGCTTACCTGGATTGGTCCGGGGCTCACCGGATACATGCTCGAAGCTCGTCTTAACGCTACGAAGACCTACTCAACGAATGCGCTCAATATGGAAGAACATAATGAACAGGCCCGGAGTTACCTTGCTCAATCGAGCACGCTCCTCTCGCCGACTCTGACGCTGAAATTGCGCAATTTTGAGACATCTCTGTCCATTCCTTTTGCCGCTAAGCGGAGCGCGTCGGACGCCGTTGCCGGCCTTGGCGATATCGGTGTTACCCAGGCATTCAGATTTGGCTCCACCGGTCAATTCACGGCGAATGCCGGCATAACGATACCCACGGGAAACCATACCATTATATCGGAACCGAGCGCCCTCTCCGAGTACGTGCCGCCTGAAATGCAGCTTGGAACCGGTTCAATGGGACTTACTGCCGGTTTTGATGCAGGATTCGACAGCTACTGGGGGGTGTGGGGATTCGGCGTTTCGTATTCGGGCGGATTCCTGGCGTATCAGTCAACCGAGTTCGATTACGATACGACTCTTCAAAGAAAAGTCATTACTGAAAGGGAACTCACCTATGCCCGTGAGGGATGGGGCGTACGCAACCAGGCAGGTGCGGTTGCGCCCGATTATGTAAGCACGAAGTTTTTTGCCGGTTTTAAGATGCGTGGAATCATGAATGGCTTCTCCCTGGCGCCTTCCGTTCCACTCCAGAAAGGAACCCGCATGCAAAGGTTGCCAAATTCCAGTGATCTCCATAAGGGGGAAGATTCAACAAGGCTGAGTTTTGTAACACGGGAGGATGCCCAGGCCTATGCGGATACCGCGCGAAATGAGAACGGCACTCCTATGTACGAAAACCCGACGGTCCTTGGTTCCTATCCTTTTCTCAAAGGAGAGAAATGGAAAGTTGAGGAACACGAGGAGATTCTCTGGCGACATGTGCCGATACTTCAACTGCAATACAGCATTGCTCCCATGAATACCGCAATTCCCTGGATGATAGGAGTAACCGTTCCTTTCATGTTTGACAAGTACGAGGACGATTGGATGGTCCCCCGGTTTGGAGGAATAAGCCTCGGCGTTGTTCTTCAATACGGATTCTTTTAAGGTAATTCCCGTACTACCACTAACCACGATCGACAAAATTGAATAGCCGGCTCCGCCGGCCTGGAAAAGAGGTGCACAATGTTACGAAAGATACTACTGCCTGTATCATCGGCGATTATTCTGCTCTCCGGCATTCCGAGCTTCGCCCAAATACAACTGGGGGACACCCTTGTTCCCAAGGAGAAGTTTTTTGTTTTCCTTTTCCTTGGTCACTCCAATATGACCGGCCGACACAGGAACCCCGACAAAGAGGTACATCCTCGGGTCTGGAAACTCCCATTGAATTTCGAACCGCTGCTGGAGTGGAGTCCGGGGATCGAGCCGATGTGCCTGGACAATCACCAGAACAAGAGTGGGCGTTACGGCGGCCCCGCTGTTCCACTGTTGAAACTCCTGGCCGAGAGATATCCCGACTACTGGTTCGGGGGTATACAGTACTCCGGTTCCGGATCAGACGATTTTGCTCTGGAGCCGAAATTCATTCCGGGTAAGGAAGGTTATGAACTGGTAAAGGAGGCGGCCGCAACATACAAGGACAAAGTGACTTTTGCGGGTGTGGTGACGATGATTGGGCAAATCGAGGTCTTCGGGGATTGGGCCGAAACCCGCCCACGGTTCGCGGAGAATATCAAAACCATGATGGATGCGTTTAAGGAAGATCTTGACGCGCCAAACCTGCCGCTTCTCTTTACACAGTTCCCCCTTGAAGCCTCGGGGAAGTACTCTCCCGATAATGAAGAGGGACAGGAGATTTTGGCGCAATCGGATCTTATTCCGGAAATGGTAAGCCCATTTGCCCTTATCCCGTCGCATGACATCGACATGCTTGACGGTCACCACTACAGTGAATTGGGTTATCAGCTTTGGGCGGAACGGGCTGCGAATCTCATAAGGGACAATGAGTTTATCCCGGGAAGCGTTGGAGCTCGACAAAGACAGCATGCGATGAGTCCGGTTATTTCCACGATCGGGTCATCACGACTGACCGTGATCCGGAATCAATCATCGAAGGGCGTATCAGAGGGGGTCATAGTCTATGACTGTTTCGGAAGAAACGTCCGTTCGACACGCTGGAACCGAGGTGTTTCTGCGGGAATATACCTCAAAGCGCCCGAGTCAAAAACTCGGAACAAATAGCAGATTGAACTAATACTACACTACCGCACCAGGTATACCGACGGAACCTGATCAACAACGGGCAAAGCATTGCCGACGGAGAAACGAAATGAAATTGAAACTCGCTGAAAAAAACGTAAAGGCAACCCTGCTCGCAAGCGTGCTGTGGGTGAGCACCACCTTCTCCGCAACAACCGATTCATTGTCTCCGGAGTTCATCCGCGGAATCATGAGGACGGTTGTGGATACCTATTATACCGAAAGCCCCGGACACGGCTGGCGAGGTGGAACCTACTGGGACGGCGTGATGGCGGCATATGAAGCTCTCGGTGATGAGAAGTATCTGGAATGGACCAATGCGTGGGGAGATGCCGGAGAATGGGGAATTGGAACCGGGAACGGCGCCTGTCAGGGACACGCCATGCTCAAAGCCTACATCGCCGATCCGGCGGAGTACAAGATCGAGAATATACGCGATAAATATGGCTCCTACCTTGCCGGCTCTTCTTCAGACGGGTATAGGGCCAAACGATATAAGATTGTAGATCTTCTGTTCATGGAACCACCGGTATGGGGCATTCTTGGACATATTGAGAACGAACGCGGCTATTGGAATGCCCTCTGGACAAAAGTAGAAAAGACCATGGATACCCTGTATGATTTTGAGGAGCACCTGTTTTACCGTGACCTCGAAAACAAATGGCCGAACCGAAAGACGGCAAACGGGAAAAAAGTCTTCTGGTCCCGAGGGGTCGGCTGGGCAGTTGGAGGGGTGACTGAAGTTCTGCACTATATGGATACCACCGACAGCCTGTATCCGAAATTCGCAACACTTTTCACCGACATGTGCGCCGCACTGAAAGAGGTGCAGCAGCCCGACGGGTTCTGGCGAAGCAGTCTGGCGGACCCTGAGGAGTACACCGATCCGGAAACGAGTGGTACCGCTTTTTTCTGTTTCGGGTTCGCGTGGGGAGTCAACCGTGGCCTTCTACCGGCCGAGGAATACCGTGAACCGGCGGAAATGGCATGGAAAGCGTGCGCGAGCAAAGTGGCCGACGACGGCTATCTCTATTGTTCACAGTGGGACGGCTCCGACCCCAGAGGATCCAACTGCGATAATAGGCCGACCGACTACGCAACGGGTGCATTCCTGCTGGCCGGAAATGAGATGATCAAACTTGCCGAATCGACAACATCGGTTGCGCAGCCGACCGTAACCCGATCCGGCGCCTCGAGAACGGGTGTTGTTCAACCGACAGTGACAATTCAACACCGCAATGGTGCCGTTCGCCCAGCTTACATGATGAACGGAAGAGCCGCATTTCACCTTGAAAAAGGACAATTCGTTCCGGTTGTTGAGGTTCGTGACGGCTCTGCAGTTAAGTGAGCACACAGGTTCCCAGTACGAAAAGCACACACGATAATAGAGACGAATAATGAGGGGCTCTGTGCCCCGGCGTCATAGGAGACCAAGATGAAAAACAGACCGAGAAAATACCTGGTACTGAGTGCGTTGCTGTTGACCACGATGTGCATGGCTACCGCATTCTCCGCAACAACCGATTCTTTGTCTCCGGAGTTCATCCGCGGAATCATGAGGACGGTTGTGGATACCTATTATACCGAAAGCCCCGGACACGGCTGGCGAGGTGGAACCTACTGGGACGGCGTGATGGCGGCATATGAAGCTCTCGGTGATGAGAAGTATCTGGAATGGACCAATGCGTGGGGAGATGCCGGAGAATGGGGAATTGGAACCGGGAACGGCGCCTGTCAGGGACACGCCATGCTCAAAGCCTACATCGCCGATCCGGCGGAGTACAAGATCGAGAATATACGCGATAAATATGGCTCCTACCTTGCCGGCTCTTCTTCAGACGGGTATAGGGCCAAACGATATAAGATTGTAGATCTTCTGTTCATGGAACCACCGGTATGGGGCATTCTTGGACATATTGAGAACGAACGCGGCTATTGGAATGCCCTCTGGACAAAAGTAGAAAAGACCATGGATACCCTGTATGATTTTGAGGAGCACCTGTTTTACCGTGACCTCGAAAACAAATGGCCGAACCGAAAGACGGCAAACGGGAAAAAAGTCTTCTGGTCCCGAGGGGTCGGCTGGGCAGTTGGAGGGGTGACTGAAGTTCTGCACTATATGGATACCACCGACAGCCTGTATCCGAAATTCGCAACACTTTTCACCGACATGTGCGCCGCACTGAAAGAGGTGCAGCAGCCCGACGGGTTCTGGCGAAGCAGTCTGGCGGACCCTGAGGAGTACACCGATCCGGAAACGAGTGGTACCGCTTTTTTCTGTTTCGGGTTCGCGTGGGGAGTCAACCGTGGCCTTCTACCGGCCGAGGAATACCGTGAACCGGCGGAAATGGCATGGAAAGCGTGCGCGAGCAAAGTGGCCGACGACGGCTATCTCTATTGTTCACAGTGGGACGGCTCCGACCCCAGAGGATCCAACTGCGATAATAGGCCGACCGACTACGCAACGGGTGCATTCCTGCTGGCCGGAAATGAGATGATCAAACTTGCCGAATCGACAACATCGGTTGCGCAGCCGACCGTAACCCGATCCGGCGCCTCGAGAACGGGTGTTGTTCAACCGACAGTGACAATTCAACACCGCAATGGTGCCGTTCGCCCAACTTACATGATGAATGGAAGAGCCGCATTTCACCTTGAAAAGGGACAATTCGTTCCGGTTGTTGAAATCCAAGACGACTCTGCAGCTCGATAGATGGAGAAACAGAATGCCGGTGAGAACGGCCGTTCAATTTCAACGGAGGTGAATAGATGAAGATTTCTGTGCTGTCACGATACATAAGAATACTGCCGGCAATCATGCTGTTTGGCGCGAGCAATCTTGTGTCTTCCGAAGGTCTTCCCAACTTCACGTTCGATCGCGTGGTTGTTGACCCCGACGATTATGAAACCAAATTTCCCCGCAAAGACATCGTAGCCCCTAATGTCATCAAAGCAACGGACTACTTTGAGAACCCGTTGGGAACCTATTACATGTATGCCGGGCCCCACGACCACGGAGGCGGCGATGGGTATGGAATCGGTTTGCTATACAGTGATTCCCTGCATGGCCCGTGGACCGTTCACGGACAGGTCGTAGGCGACGCACAAGCGGCTTCCACGGTATACTGGGACGACACGGAAAATCGCATGCTGCTGATGGCGCATGGTCCCAACCGGCATAACCACATTTACGAGTCGAATGACGGAATTACATTCTCGTTTATTCGTGAAACTACCGAAATGGATCCTCAGCCTTTTGGTTACGGCAAAGTCTTTGAATACACCCTACCCGACAGAGACAACAAATACGT
>CAZEMW010000247.1:4893-6004 GCA_964513105.1 uncultured Fibrobacterota bacterium | reverse complement strand
GCCCACGGGAGCCATTTTTCTTCCCCGACAACCTGAAACAAGACCTTTCTGTTTGAGGATAGCGACGGCCTTGGCCATAGTCCGCACCGAAACTCCATATCGACGGGCAAGTTCGGAAGAGGTGGGGAAAGCGGCTATCTCTTTTCGAATCAGGGAACTGCTCAGTTCCTCAACAATTGCATCCACCATGGTTTTGCCGGCTTCTCGTAGCGGTAGTCTTGCAGACATTCAGGCCATCCCCGGTTCATACGTGCATATGCTATGAAAACATAGCATACAATATCAATACACATATAATGAATATACCCTTACTTTTACCTACTATCAAGGGGAGACTCAGATCCGGTACCGGTCATGCTCGGGGGCTGTTGGGTGGGGCGTGCAATGAGTACCGTCGAAGAGTGAGGCACACCACCCTTGTTCTGCAATTTTGCCGCGAAAAAAGGGAGAAATACTGTGGTACGAAGAAGAGAAATGCTGAAAATGGTAGGCGCGGGATCATTCGCTGCAGGTTCGGGGTTACTCAGCAAAACGCTTTCGAACTCTTTTCTTGGCAGCAACTCTCAAAAGCCGAACATAATACTGGTCCTGGCCGACGACCTTGGATACTTCGACATAAGCACAAACAATCCGGACAATGAATACATAACTACCCCGAACCTCGAGCACATGGCGCGCAACGGAACTGAGTTCAAGGTGGCAAATGCCGCGGTTGCGGTATGTTCGCCAACCAGGGCAAGTATTCTCTCGGGTATGTATCCGGCGCGTGACGGCATTACCACCTGGATTCGCAAGGGTAGCGGCGTCCATCTTCCTCCGGACCGAATGAACGTGGCTCGGGCATTGAAAAGCGCGGGATACGCCACGGCCTATACGGGCAAGTGGCATGTGGGATGGGAGGATGAGTACCACCCCGACAAAATGGGGTTCGACCATTGCCTGGGAGTGCGGGAAATGGATAATGAAACCAAGCAACCGGGGGAATTGGATCTGGATTATAAATTCCGCGAACTGATGGAATTCATGGAATCTCAGCCGGATGATGAACCGTTTTTCTATGAGTTGGCGCTCGTTGCGATCCATAACGGCGATAATTTCGCATCGGACGAGC
>CAZEMW010000247.1:0-4883 GCA_964513105.1 uncultured Fibrobacterota bacterium | reverse complement strand
GCTTTACAACAAGTACTTGAATATGCTCGAGGGAACCACACCTCCGGAAATGTCGGTTGAACGAGCCGCCGGATACTACGCTACGCTTGAGCATATCGATATCAATATGGGAAAGCTACTCCAGAAAACCCGCGATCTGGGCATCGACGACAATACTATTATCGTGTATTTCTCGGATAACGGTGCAAACGAGCGAATTGAGGGAACGAATCTGTCGGGCGCCAAACACAGTGGAAGAGAAAACGGGATTCGCGTACCTCTTATCTTCTACGGCGCCGGCATCCCTTCGGGCAAGGTGATCCACGAGCCGGTTTGCAGTATCGATCTTTATCCCACGTTTTGCTCATACGCCGGTATCGAAGTGCCGAATAAGGATGAAATTGACGGCATGAGCATTCGACCGCTTATTGACGGCGAGCTTGAAGAGCTTCCTCGACCGTATTTGTATTTCGCTCAGGAGACGATTGGTGAACAATCACTGGAGAGTCTGGCTGTGTTTGTGCGCGGAAGAGAATGGAAAGCGTATGCTAAAATGGATGGCATCAAGGATCTCTGGAATTTGACCGAAGACCCCGGTGAAACCACCGACCTCCGGGACGAATACCCGGATATTGCCGCCGCACTGTATGCCGCGGCGTATTACTGGCGCGAAGATGTTGGAGCCAATCCCGGAGAACCACCGGATCCCGTCGCGGTACGCCCCCGGGCAGGTCACCGAGTGCGTGCGCACAGCACTTCGTCGGAGGCATACTTACTCAACGGGCGCAAAGCGCCCCGGCGACAGACACCTCCTGGCAAGCTGCCCCATACCCGCGTGATTAAGAAGTGATTCCGATGAGGAACGCCGGTGCACCGTATGCGGATCGCTGAAATATCCGTGTATGGTGCGCTCTTCCCATCCTTCATCGATCCTGCCTTTCGATTGTTTTTCCCAGGCGATTCGAAGAGAATCGATCAAAATCCAAAATGGCATGAACGGACCCGGGAACGCTCAGACCCAGGCCCTTCGAGAAACTCAGGGTGAACGAGAACTGAAAAACCCGTTCATGTTGAGCCAAGTCGATTCGGGCCGACGTCGTCTGGAAACCGGCCCTGAAAACGCCGGTCGGCCCGAACTCAAGTTCTATATCCTCCGGCCCTGAATCGGATCCCGCAGCCGAGCCATGTTTCCGATCGAGTCGCAGTGCCCACTGGACAATGCGATGGGGCTACGATTTGTCGGCATGATTCTCGAGGAGCTCAATGAGTCTTCGCGGATCAAAGGGTTTCCCCAGGTAGTCGGTCATCCCCGCCGCCTCGCACCGCTCACGGTCTTCCTGCATGCTGTGTGCGGTTAGAGCGATGATCGGCACCGCGGTATTGCCGGTCTGCCTGATTCTCATAGCGGCATCGAGACCGTTGAGCACGGGCATCTGAACGTCCATAAGGATAACGTCGGGATTTTTCTCGGCACAGAGGGCAACGGCATTTTCACCATTTATGGCTTCTACGACGTCATGGCCCAGTTTCAGCAATAACTTCCCCAGTACCCGACGGTTGGCTTCGTTGTCGTCGGCTATGAGTACGCGCAGCTTGCCGTTTGTTTTGCTCTTTACCGGTTCCGGGGCGGGCGGTTGTGGTTTGGGGCGACGCATTTCAGGGGCTCGCCCCACAACAAGGCTAAAAGTAAATGTGCTTCCCGTTCCCTCGTGACTCTCTACAGTCAAATCACCCCGCATCATTTCGGCAAGCTGCCGCGAGATTGCGAGTCCCAGTCCGCTTCCGCCGAATTTTCTCCCCAGGGAGTCGTCGGCCTGCGTAAAGCTTTCGAAAACGCTTTCAATTTTTGTCTCAGGTATGCCGATCCCCGTGTCGGCGACTCTAAACTGAAGACGTATCTGATCGGCGGTCACTGAGAAGGAGTCCCCGTCGGTATCTACCGAAAGATGCACGCCTCCTTTTTCCGTAAATTTCACGGCATTCGAAAGAAGGTTTATGAGAATCTGACGAATCCGTCTCGCATCACCAACGATTTGGTCCGGAATCGCCTCGGCAACGGTCGACTGAAAGGTGAGTTCCCTGGCTCCCATCTGGGGCCGAAAAAGATTTGTAATCTCATCAATAAGTCCATGAATGGAAAACGAAGCATTAACGATGTCAAGTTTACCGGATTCGATTTTTGACAGGTCGAGCACATCGTTGAGAATGTCGAGGAGAGTATAGGCGGATTTTTTTACATCGGAAAGAAGCGCACGTTGTTCGGTATCGGCCAGAGAGTCGAGTGCCAGGTCGGTCATGCCGATAATGGCATTCATCGGTGTGCGGATCTCGTGGCTCATATTTGCGAGAAATCTGCTTTTCGTTCGGTTGGCTTCCTCAGCCTGATCCCGGGCTTCGAGAAGCTCACATTCCAGCGCATGACGGTGCAGGGCAATTGCACCTTGACGAATGTAGGCTTCAACGAGGTCGGAACTGAATGTCGGATCCGGGTCTCGGACGAGAACGTACACCCCGCCGACAAGTGTGCCCTGTCGCACCAGGCCCATTCCGTACAGTTGATTTACACTGAGCAATCGTTGCAACGTATTCTGGGTTTCTTCCGAAAAAATGTCTTCGGTGGCCCCATTGAATCCTCCGGGAAACAGCGCGAACCTGTCCATCGAGAAAAAAGTTCGTAGTCTATTTGAGAAATTGAAGCTTTTCCCCTTTGGGCTGAACCCCATCACGTTTTTCACTCTTCGATATACCTCGTCTTCAATCCCGGCAAACCCTTTCACCGTCACTATGCCCTGCTGCTCATTGATAGTGGTGACAATGACGGTCGACCTGTAGATCAGCCGCGCGATACCGTCGGCAAGATGGTCGTAAACGGAATCGTCGGCGGCCGGCAGACTGAGAAAGTTTATGGCGGAACCGATAAGGAAATCCAGCGCACGCGCCTGGGCGCTGGCTTCATGCTCACGAATTTTCCGCATGGTTATGTCACGAAAAATCGCCTGAATGAGGTGCGTCCCCCCGACATGAACAAGCTGAGCGCTGACCTCCACATACAACTCGTCGCCGCTTTTCTTCATGAAAGTGGTTTCGTATCGAAGCGATCCGTCTCGGACGGTCGATCGGAAGGCGCGGGTGGAGTGCTGTTCTTCTTCACGGGTGTAGATTGTCCCGATATCGGTTTGAAGCAATTCGTCGCGGGAATACATGAGAAGCCGACAGGCCATCGTGTTCACGTCCACGATTTTACCATCCCGGTCCGACACGATGATGCCGTCGTACGATTCCTCGAATAGACGTCGGAATCGTTCTTCACTTTGCCCAAGGGCCAGGGAAGAATCCTCCACTTTCTGCTGCGACAGATCCCGTGAGCGTTCGTAATAGTAGGAGATTACGGTTATGCAGAGAAGCGAGGCCGCAAACCGAAGACCGTATCCGAAATCATAGATGGTAGGACTGATCCCAAAACCGTTGGTGAACACGGCGGTGCACGCGATTATGAGATAAACGCCTGCAGCTATTCCCCCGTCACGATATCCCAGCAGGACCACCGAAAGCAGAGGAAAAAGGAGCGACCACAACGTGTCCGATCCCCCGGTGTATCCCTGCACAATGAATCCGACAAAAACCACGCCGGCGAGTAGTATGGTCAGTCGGTTGGCTGAAATGTAGCGCTTCAATCGTCGACTGATCGCAAAAACGCTGAAAACCGCAATCCAGGAGAATATATCGAACAGAATCCGATCTATTCGTCCGGCCATGATATCCACTGCCGTGAACACCAGAAGTATGATCATTCCACACAACGCGGCAGCGCGAAATGCCCCGACTCTTCGCTTCAGAGAGGGGTCCTTTATTGTGTTCAGATCGCCGAACGTGAAATTCTGCACAAATTTGGCAGGTGATTTGTCGTGTTGCATGAAAGGTTGTTCTCCGGAATCCGCACGAACGTCTCACTTCGCCTCGGATCAAGAAGGCGCGTTGTCGGAGGTTGTCATCGTACTGAACCGCAAAGCCCGGCTCAAGACATGTGAGCATCGAATGCCAAATGCCGCACGAAATATACAACTCTACGGGGCGTGCCGAAAAGAGGAAGAGCATTCTATCCCCGGGATCCGGTGACGATCGCGTTTTGCCGTTCCGGTCTCGGACGCTTTATGCTTTCGCGCCCATCCCGCACATACGTATATTGTAAGTTCGTGCAACTCGCCCTGCAATACGGGAAGACCACTGCACGGCCTCCTCCGGATGGTCCCGGGCAATGTTGGGCTCGGAGTCATTGCGGACCCTTCTAAGTGCGCTTGAGCCGCTATCCACAGTTTTGTACTCCTCGGTGTGAGTGTGATCCGGAATAATCCGGAACACCAGCAGTCTAAGCCGGCGAAGCCGGATACCTCGGCATTTTCCCGATCATCATCGGGAAAGTGAAGCGTGGATTTGTCAGACAAACAGTCTAATTCTACTCCAGAACAACGCTTTGACGGAGGTGTGTATGTCAACGCCCGCATGCACCTTCTGCAGAAGGGACGCAGTGTACCAGGTGAGGATTCGTCGAAATCCCGGCGACTACATTGATCTTCCCTTCTGTAGTGACAAATGCGAAAAAGAGTATGTCTCTCTTCTGTTCGATGCATTCAGGATCGAGTATGAAGAGAATGTCCGAGAGCTGCTTCGCAGAACCCGAAGGCCGCTTGATTCCGGAACTGGTGATGACTCAGACTCGGACGGTGATTCCCGTTCCAGGCCGATGCAGGATTGAGCGGATCCGTGATTTCGACCGGGCGGAAAGTTCGTCGTCTCTTTTTACCCAATCCGGATCACTCGTCGTTTAAAAATGAGGCCGATCGACGCATAGTATTTTTGTCTGCGTGCGGGGAACTCCGAATCCAAACGGTGGATGTATCGAATAT
>CAZEMW010000246.1:0-6021 GCA_964513105.1 uncultured Fibrobacterota bacterium | reverse complement strand
CCGACAACTACACTCGACTAGTCGTCGGCAGCGTCAGATGGTGTATAAGAGACAGAGATTGAAGATACCGATTTCGATGATCTTGTTGAAATCAAGGTGCCTTTTAATATCGCCGTAACCGACAGTGTCACCGCGTTGACCCTCGACAACTCAAATCGGGCCTGGGTCGGAACACAAACCGGCCTGTGGCGCTACGACGGGACTTCCTGGACCAAGTTCACTATGCTCGACGGACTCCCGTCGAACAATATCACCGCTCTCGCCGTCGAGGGACACGATGTCCTGGTTGGAACAGACCTGGGACTTGCACTTCTGTCTTCGGGTGAATGGCAAACATTTTCCACCGAGGACGGTCTGCCGGACGCAAGAATTACGTCGGCCGCATTCGCCGGCTCGAAGGTGCTCTATGCCGGTACGGCCAAAGGACTGGCGCGCCGAAAAAAAGATGAATGGGTTGTGTTCGATACCGCCGACGGGCTCTTGTCGCAGAACATATCAACACTGCTCTACGATTCTCGCGGCACCCTCTGGGTCGGAGGAGCCGGCGGAATCACACTCTACGATGAGACATCCTGGAAACGATACAAATTCCCGAATAGTTTTGTCGCGGGTTTTGCCGAACTCAGTCCCGGCGCTGTCTGGATCGCTACAAACCGTGGCGCCATATCCTACCAGGCAAACCGCCCGGAGACCGACAAAGAGGGCAAGGTCGTTGTACAGCCCCCGACGTGGAAAGTTTTTCATTCGAAGAACTCGCGCATCGGCGACAACGTGTACGGGGTTACGGTGCATGGTAAAGATGTATGGCTGGCTACCGACGTGGCGGTCAATCAGTTTGATAAGGCCGACAAAGAATTCACCATGTTTTACGAACCAATTCTTCCGCAGTTCGGCCTTCGTGATCTCTGGCATATTTACATGGGCGGAATCCTGCCGACCGACGACTGGGGTACAATCGGGTTAACGCTGAACTACCTCAATTTCGGAGAAAACGAATGGACCGACGAATTTGGTCGCGCGGTGGGAAGTGCCCGGTCGTGGGAGGGTGTTGTCGGCCTGTCGTACGGGCTGCCGATCAAGGAGGATTTTTCCCTGGGTCTCAACCTCAAATACGTACACAGTGCGCTCGCCCCGGGATACGGCGAAGGCGGGGCAGGGGTTGGACAGACCTTTGCGGTTGATGCGGCCATCCTGAAGCGAAACCTGTTCATTGACCGATTCAATCTCGGATTCATGCTTCAGAACATGGGACCCCCGATATACTATGTAGATCCCAATGATCCTGATCCAATTCCCTTCGTACTTCGTGGCGGGCTTTCATATCGGGCTCTTCAGACGCCCATTCATGATCTTCTGCTTGCGGTCGACGTTGACCGGGAAGTTGTCAAGAACCGACCGTATGGAAAACCGGACATGTTCTACCAGGCACTCTGGAATGATTTCTTCAAGCAGATCGTCGGTATGGCGGCTCCCGACGCCATTGACGAAAAGAAAGATAGTAATGATGATGCTGGAAATAACGATTCCGGCGAAAAGAAGGATCGCGAGGATTACTACGACGACTTTAAGGATGATTTCATCTACCATGTCGGAATGGAATACTGGTATGTTCATTTTCTGGCGCTCAGACTGGGATACATGCACGATGCAACCGGGCTTCGGTATGAGTTGTCGTTCGGCCTCGGACTGCAGTACGGTAATCTGGGATTCGACTGGTCGTACATAACGGTTCCCAAGGACACGCAGCATCCCCGACACGGACAATGGCGGATGGCCTTTCTCTTCCGTATCTGACAGTCGAGCGTATGCCGGCGAAAACATGTAACGCGGGACACGACCGAGAATGTGCATTTTGCATGTTCTAAGTCGTGTCCCGATTCACAAACTCAGTCGTGCGTGCGGCAAACCAGGACTTTCTTAACGGCAATAGAGTTCCGTATTAGCGAACCATGGCATTGTGATATGCTCAGGACCTCCAACATAGAGGCGATCCGTAGTAAGACGCATTTTCAAAGACAGACAACCCTGGCCGGCGGAATAGTGCGGAACCTCGGATCCGACTTTCCCCCGGCAGATAAGCGAATTAAAACTATGATACGATCACTGTCAATTGTACTATTGGTAGCAGTTGGAGCGTTCTCCATTGATCCGAGTCCCGTCCGCACCGGGCAAGCTCGACGACAGAGCAAAATATTCGGCGGGCCACAGGGGATGTATGTCTATTCCGTTCGCGGGCATTCGAACAAAGGTCTTCTTTCAAACAAATCCACCGACAAGCAACCGTCGGTCTTGTCCAGGGCGAAAACCGAATCACTCGGCAAGCGATCACCCGAGAAACCGTGGAACGTGGGCCATGCAGACCAAACCGACTCTATCCGTATTATAGCATTCCGGGTCGAATTCGCCCCGGACAGCATAGAAGGTACTACCGGAAATGGCGAGTTCGCCCGCACTGGAGTATCGACCCCAACGGCCGGAGATCGTGAAGAGTCAAGGTACTACGAAGACAAAACCTACAAGTATGACAATCTGCCTCACGATAAGACCTACTTCGAACATCAACTTCAATTTGCCGCCGACTATTTCTCCACCGTATCCGGCGGAAAATTTGGGTTCAAATACACGGTATACCCCGAAGACCAATACGGCGCGTACAAGCTCGACAAAAAGATGGTCTCCTACTCCCCCGGAGAAAAGTTCCCGGAAGAAAGCTGGGACGAGTATTACCTGCGAAGAACCGTCGCGCTCATGAGATTCATAAAAGATGCGGTGCGTAAAGCCGACAGTGAGGATAAATCCCCGTTTGCGAATGTGCGCGCCGATACCTCAAACGGAAAAATCACCTGGTACTCGAAAGAGCATTCCGATTCCACACGGGAATACAAAACAGCATTTCTCGTTATCCACGCCGGGGCCTCGTACCTGACCGACGGAGGTGAAGACGGAGCATTCGGGATCGATTCACCCTCGGACATGATTGACGCATTCATAGCTCCCGATTTCTTTGAGTACTTTGTCGACTCGGTGGACGGAATTTCCGCCGATACGCTCAATGGTAACATCAGATACGGCGTTCGTGTCGACGGAAACAACGACCGGCTTCTCATCGATGAGCTCATGATGGTCTCCGAGACATCGAACCAGGATGGCCTCAACTGGGGTATTCACGGCATCCTGGTCAACCAGATTGCCCGGCAGATCGGCATCCCGGACCTCTTCTCAACCATGAGCGGTATTTCCGGTGTTGGTGGGTTCTGCATAATGGATTTCGCCGGGTATTCGGCCGCCAAGGGGTTTATTCCACCCTGGCCCTCCGCCTGGGTCAGAGCTTTCTACGGTTGGGACCAGGTAAAGGTTGCCGAGGTCGGCGAAAAACGTACCGTTCCCGCCGTTCAGACCTCCGACTCAACAATTCTTCTGGTACCACTGAACCAAAGTGAGTACTACCTGATAGAAAACCGACAACGAAATCTGGCTCCGGATTCGGCAGGAAGCCCTTTCAACTACGAGACCGACGAAGATCACGACATCAAGTACATAAAGCCATGGGATCGGGTGAACCTCGAGAAAGCGGTGGTGAAGACCTCCGACGATCCCCAAAATGTCATTATGAAAGTACGCAACTACGATGTCGGGATTCCGGCTTCCGGCGTCCTGGTGTGGCATATTGACGACGATCTTATCAACAATCGGCTGGAATTTAACATGGTGAACGCCGACTCACTGTACCGCGGCGTGAACCTTGTCGAGGCGGACGGGATTACCGATCTGGGTGTACAATTTCAAGACGCATTCTACAACGCCGCGTTCGACTACGGCGGTGCCCAGGACATTTTTCCCCACCAGACGGTCAAACGCCCGGGGGAAGACTACTCAATCAATTCCTTCGGCCCATTCACCCGTCCTTCCACGAAGAGCAACAGCGGAGGACACACCTATCTCAATATCAAAATTGCGAAAACGGGCAAAGTGCCGCTGGGGCGAGAAAACGCGAAAGAGACCGCGGCGGTTCGTGACTATTTTGTCTATAATTTTGTGGACTCCGCATTTCGCGTTTCGATCAGCCGTGACGAGCTCATGACCACTCCGGCCGGCTGGCCCAAGCATGTCGTGCCCGATGAAATGCTCGATCCGGTTACCTGGGACCTGACCGGCGACGGTACCCACGAACTCGCCATACTGGACACGTCGGGACGACTCTATCTGTGGCTTTCCGAAAACCCGTCTCGGCACTCGTTCGGCGATTCTCTGGCGCGCTATAAGGTGGTCATGTCCGGGAAGGAGGAACCCGATACCGTTGGTGACATTCGATTCTTCAGCAGGATTCCGTCCCCGGCGTCATTCCCGACTCTGGTCGGAGGGTCACAGCTGCATATACCTTCGGGTGACGGATCGATTCACGTGCTGAAAGGTCTTGCCGATATTTCCCTGCCCTCAAGTGCTGAGTGGGATACGATCTCTCTTCCGGCAAAACCAACCTCCCATATCTGTAACTATATGGATGCGGAATGGGCGGTCGGAACTGCCGACGGTCGCGTGGTGTTCGGTTCCGGCACCGACGTAGTCAAAACGGTTTCCACAAATCCGGATGCGAAAAACAAACGGAAGAAAATACAGGCTCTTGCACTTCTCGATGCTTCCAGAGGGACACTTGCCGGGGTTCGCGAAGATGGTCTGGTATTTGTCTGCGATAGTAACGAGGTCCTCGGTTCGCATCAGCTTGCTCGCGGTATCCCTCCCTACTCGGTTGTTACAGCGGATTTCCGACATGACGACCTTGATAACGATCCCCGTCCCGGTATCGCGGTTGTCGACGGGAAACAGGGAGTCTGGGTACTCGAATTCAAGGGCACCCCGGCTTTGGCCGACCACTGGTCAAACGAACCCAACGACTGGGCAAGTATTTATCACTACCGCGAAGATGAAAAGAATACCAGTCGAACGCTTCTCCCCGATAATCCGTCGTCGCCGGGACTTGCGGACATCGACAAGGACGGAACGCTTGAAATTGTGCTTGGTGGAACGAACGGAGTCTATGCGCTCAATTACGCCGGCGCCCTGATCTCCGGCTGGCCCACTCTGCTCGACCGCATGTACTGGTATCAGCGCGGGGTGGTGGAATACACGCCGGTAATCGGTACCGATCTCGACAAGGATGTCAGAGTACTGTTCTCGATACCGTCGGGAGAAAACGTCACCTACTATGTTGCGAAAATCGACAAGGCCGTTCCCGAGCAGGGAAAAGTGATTTATCATTGGGAAGATGCTCGGGGGGAGCGTGTGGTGGACAGCATTTCAGGTCTGACGACCTCCCTTATCGATTCCCTGGTCGTGCTTGGCGATTCCCTGATTCTACCCTATGCCGCTCCGGGCGGCATGATCGATGCCGTTGGGTCCAATGCCCGTCGGCCAAGCTTTGTCGAGAAACTGCCGTATGTCGGCAAGGAGCGGCAATCGTTCTGGCCGCTTTCCGCCGGCGGTGAGCCTTCATGTGCTCCCATGCTTGTCCATATGGACGGAAACAAAAAAGTAGACGTAATTGCCGCCACCCGCACCGGATCGGTGCACCGGTTTGAGTTAAGTGAAAACATTCTGTCGGATTCGCTTGTCTGGCCGATGACCGGGTTTGATCAGGGGCGGTCCTTTACCTACGGGGGTCCGGCACTTACAAAACCGTCGCTTGCCGGCGATATACAGAAGTTCCACAACTATCCGAATCCTGCGCGCGATATAGATACAACAACTTTCAAGTATACCCTGGCCCGTCCGGCCTCAGAGGTCCGTCTGGATATTTTTACCTATACCGGGTACCATGTGCTGTCGGCAAGCGATCTGCCTACCGATTTTTCCGCCATGGAGTATACGATATCTCTCAAGAAATTCGGTCCTGCGGTGTACCGGTGTCGGCTTGAAGCCACCTTCCCCAACGGGGACAAAGACGTGAAGTACTGGAAGATGGCGGTGATTAAATAGTGCCTGTCCGGAAACCCGCTTTGGTGTGTCGGCCGAGCGAGAAAGCGC
>CAZEMW010000245.1:0-6034 GCA_964513105.1 uncultured Fibrobacterota bacterium | reverse complement strand
GATCACCAGTTTGTTTTGGCGTGCGATCTCGACCAGGTCTTTCAGCAGATCCGGGGGATATACGGCGCCGGTCGGGTTGTTGGGATTTATCACGACAATCGCACGGGTCTGATGAGTAACCTTCCTGCGAATGTCATCCAGATCCGGTAACCACCCCGATTTTTCATCGCAGCGGTAATGAATCGGCGTTCCTCCGGACAGATTCGCCGCCGCGGTCCAGAGGGGATAATCAGGGCAGGGAATGAGAATCTCATTGCCTGAATTAAGCAGCCCCTGAGTGGCCATAACGATCAGTTCACTGACCCCGTTTCCGATGTAAATGTCTTCGATTTCGACTCCCGACACGCCCAATGCCTGATAGTGCTGCATAACAGCTTTACGGGCCGAGAAAAGTCCTTTGGCATCGCAGTATCCCTGCGCTTCTTTCATATTGAGAACGATGTCATGAACAATCTCCTCGGGAGCATCAAACCCAAACGGGGCCGGGTTCCCAAGGTGAAGCTTCGCAATCGAGTAGCCTTCCTCTTCGAGCCGTTGCGCCTCTTTGAGTACCGGTCCGCGAATATCGTACAGGACATTGTCCAGTTTTTGGGATTTCAGTATTGGTTTCATCGAGTCCTCATGTGGAGCGCCGGGCGCTCACACGTGTTGTTGGCAAAACGATACAAAATACGTTATCGCAATGAGTTCCGGGGAGCAAAATTTTCTGTTCCTAAGCGACCGATTCCCATTTTCCGGCCAAGAGTCGTGAAAAGATGGTGTCGACACGCGATGGTACTCGATTCCCGCTCTGCGCGAAGCGCTCCACTGCCCTCGATTGACCTCAAAGCGCCGGTAAAACCGAAGGTACCCGCCATGCATACGAAGCAAAAAGACGTGGACCGGGAATCTATCGTTCAACTTCACGCGCATGCACATTCGAAAAAGATGCTACCCCGCAACATGGGCAAACACCTGCTCCGTTTCATTGGCGAGTACTGCAGTGGGGCAACTTGGTTCATTACCCATTCCGATTCCCCGTCTCTAGACTGTAGCTACCACCGACGCCGAACCCCTCTCATACCGATTGTATCCCTTTCATACAGAGTACGGCAATCCCCACATGCGTTTCTGGAGCCATTCGGGTAAAAACTCCAGAAAAGTGCAAATCTTCTTCACCAGCGGTTTCTGCCCCGAAAAGGCTATTTTCGGAACCTTTTCGCCCCTGTTGGCCGAAGTGTATACCGCTGTTCATTACGGTGTTACGGACAGGATGAACATTCACTGCGACAGCAGGCTGCCTCCGCTACCTTCGTTAAGGTGGATCTGTGTACCGAAGGAGGGAAACCGATGTGCAACAGCCAAGTTCTGCCCCAATTCGAATCCCGAGCCGTTTTCATGCTCATGTTACTGTTCTTGATCTGCGTTTCTGTGATACACGCGTCTGAGTACATTGCAGGCACGAGCGGCCCCCTTACGTGGTATGACCTCACTCTTCACGGAGCTCTGGAGGATAGTCGTGACGCTCGAATGATGGTTCAGCGAACCGGTGACAGTATTACTGTCGCAGCTTTTTACGATTGCGGTCCCACCGATCCCGAATTGACCCATGGTCCCTGGGAAGTGCTCGGCACACCGCTTACGGTGGAAAGCAACCGAATTCATGGAACGATCGGAGTCTGGCAAGACCGAATAACCTATCCCATGGATATCGATTTTACGATTACGGGAGAAACCATCGACGGAACCTACAAACTTCATCGCTCCCAGGCCGTCAGCCTCAAAACCAACACCTATGCCCGGGGGGATGATTATGCGAATTCGATGACCGGGAGCGTTCGCACGGAATCCGAGGTCGAGAGTGCAAATTCGATCCGCCCCGAAGGTCGGTGGAACAGTTGGCTTGGGGCGTATCAGTGCTTCTCGGCGGTGGATTTCGGTGATGTGCAGATTGTCGATCGACTCGATGAGGCACGACTTGTGTGGCGAAGTGAGTTCGTCCCGGCTCCGGAGCACGGAAGCTGCAGATATGGAATGACCCTGAACGAGGCCCCGGCAGGCGGCGGCGCTTCCCCGCTTTTGTTCAGCGGCAGAATTTACCAGTACTACAGCAGACCGGCGGGAGATTCCTGGCTGGGATGCTACTACGAAAAATTCTACGGCGACGGGCACGGTGACTGGAGTGCGGATACGCTCCTGAAAATGACCCGAAAGATCGGCTACTCCGAAAACGACCTCCTGAAAATCTACGGGGCATCGGCCGACGAATACGGCATGTGCATCGATGCGGCGACCGGAAGAACGCTCTGGAGGGTGAAATTCCCCGATGAAGGGTATACTCTGAATCAGCACAAGGGGGCACTCACAAACAACACGGGCTGCATTGGCGGCGGGAAGTGGTACATTTTCGGCGCGTTGGGGATTATACGGGCGGTCGACCTGGAAACCGGACAGGTGGAATGGACCCGGAACTTGCCAAAGTACTACGACACCATGCTGAAGAACAAACAAAAGGCGCTTGACGAAGGCAAGATGGACGGTGGCGGGAGAGGCAACTGCAATTTCATTAACTACATAGGCGGCATTGTGGTCGGACCGACCGAGCTGGGCGAATCGGGAATTACCGGTTTGGATGCGGAAACCGGAGATGTTCTCTGGACTATCGAAGACCGTGTCCTTGGTGGCAAATCGGGCGCTCTGAAATGGACGCACCAGGACAAAGAGTACATCGTAACCGCGAACGGCGCCGGTGAGATATACTGTTTCAACCCGGAAGACGGTTCCCAGAAATGGATGCAGAGCGGCTCCGCGGACAATTCATTTCAGGCAGTCCTCGAAGGTGATTACCTGGTTGTGGCGAATACGTCGACGGACGGAACAGATCGTAATACCCCTGTGACCTATGGGAATATGGCATGTTACAAGCTTTCGCCCGACGGTGCGGCTCTTCATTGGGAGCTTCAGGGCGACTTGGGATGCCCGGGGAATGCAGCAGCCGCCGTGCTTTACAACGGTCATGCATACATTCGACCGCCCAACAAGATATTGATCGTTGAGCTGAACAGCGGGGATATTAAAGCAAACGTCTCCTTTGACGACGCCAATTGGCAGGAACATCATTCTTTCACCATGGAGGGACGGTATTTTGCACACCCGGAAACGCAACACAAAAAGAGCTACATAGACTTGTACGATGCCGATCCGAGTAACTTTGTGCAAATGGGACAGACATGGTGGCCGGTGCATTTCAATACAACCACTTATCAGACGCCCCTCTCCAACCCGGCCGCCGACGGGCGTCTTTTCATGCGGGGACACGACGGCGTCTATTGTTACGACTTGCGAAAACCGAGTACGGTTTCCGTTGCGCCTGGACGGAAGTTGCAGACCTCGCCGAAAACTTCCCTGCCTACTTTTAAACTCCTCAAGGGAAAGAATGGAATTACGGCAGAACTCGCCATGCACCGCAAAGCGCGAGTTTCACTTCAGTTGTATGACAGCCGTGGGCGGAGCCGCGGGGTTATTTACAATGGAACCGTAGAAACCGGACTGCACGGGGTATTGGTTGCCGACCGATTGGCGGCCGGATTCTATCTGGTACAGGGAACGGTCGACGGGCGTGCCGTAACACGGAGGATTACCCTCCAACGCTGAGGCCCTCTCAATGAGTCGTGATCCGCGCCGTGCGCCGTCCGATCCACCGCGAACGGACCAATACCGGTAATTCTCTGAGGCCGCGTGTCGAGAACGCGCAAAATCGGCCGTCTCGCGCACCGAAGCCGATACCTGTTCGTGTGGATTCGTTTAGAATTCGCTCTGAGAGAGGACCATGCAACCTCTATCCTCAGCCATAGGTCCATGCACCAAAACGTCTCCAGTTGTTTCCTTTTGGCTGGAAAAATTCGTGAGCCGGAAATCGCGAGATAGACGGGATGCCCCATTTTGTATTTTGCATGCAGAAAAGGAGGATTTTGATGAAGGAACAGCTGAAAGTAGTGCTGATGGGCGCCGCAAGCCCGCAGTGGGGACATAAGATTTCTCGCGATCTGATTGTATCGCTTTCCGAGGATGAGATTCAATCATCGTACGATCCGGTCCTGGTGATGGAAGACGTCGATGAAACCGCCCTTCGTCCACAGACCGCCCTTGCCGAGTTGACTGCCGAAAAGCTTGGATCCAAAGTTCGTATAGAGAGCTCGACCGATCAGCGAAAATCTCTGGAAGGCGCGCGGTTCGTGATCATTTCCTTTGCGGTCGGTTCTCTGGAAGCGATGCAGCCCGATATTGAGATTCCGCGAGAGTACGGTATCTACATGCCGGTCGGCGATACGTTCAGTATCGGCGGAGCCATTCGAGCCGCCCGAAATATCCCTTCCATCCTCTCAATTGCTAAAGATATCGAGGAAGTCGGGCATGAGAAGGCGTGGATTCTGAATCTGGCCAATCCGATGTCCATCCTGACACGAGCGATTACGCGGGAATCAAAGGTGCAGACGATTGGCTGCTGCCATGAGCTCTACGGCGGTCTTCGATTTCTTGCCGACCAGTTGGGATTCGACAATAAAGAATGGCGAGCGCGGACTGAGCTGAGTGTCTGCGGAATCAATCACTGCGGGTGGATGAAAGAGTTTCGTCTCGACGGCAAAGACGGGCTTCAAATGCTGCGCGACGTCCTTGCCGAAAGAGGGTATACCTCAGAGAAAACAAAGCTCTACAATTCCGAACTGCCGGACCTTACCCGGACAAACGTCAAGATAAACCTGTTTCTCCGTCACGGCATTCTTCCTTACAGCGGCGACCGACACAATGTAGAGTTCTTCACCGAGTTCGTAAATGAAAACACCGACCTTGGGGCCGATTACGGTGTACTCCTGACCTCTCTGCAGGAGCGAAAAGTTGCCTGGCGGGGTAAAGAGCGGGCCAAACTGGTAGCACGGTTGTCCGGAAAAGAAGAAATTGACCTCAAAATGTCGAACGAAGCGGCCGGGAGAATACTTCCGGCGTTGCTTCTGGGTCGAACACTGTACGATGTCGGAAATCTCCCCTATTACGGTGACGAACTTTCGGGAGTACCACAGGGAGCCGTTCTCGAACGAATGGTCACCTTTAGCGAGAACAAGGTCGTTCCGGATCCGGTGACACCGCTTCCTCAACCCGTGCAGGAACACCTGGTTCTCATTTCCGGCATTATAGAAGACTATGTTGAGGCGGCGGTCTCAGGTAACCGAAGTCTCATGCTGGAGGCACTCGGAAGAGACCCGTTGCTCAAAAACATGGATCCCGAAAAAATTCCTGAGATGACCGACCGGTTACTCGAAGCGAGCCGTGAGTACGTTCATCCCGGTTTCTTCTGATCCCGGCTGATGAAAAAGCTCGGATGGTATCGAACAGTCCCCGGGGCTCAAAGAGAATCCCCGGGTTGCTCCGGTGATTATTGGATAGTCATCCGGTCGTGAGTGATACTGGATTGGATATGCGTGGTGGTGACGGTTCATGCATGGACCCGATGAACCATCCCTTCCCGAGTTTCGATATCAACCTCTCACTCTCAAGCCCTCGGAGGACCTTCGAAACGGTTGTTTTGGAGACATGATAGTCCCGACAGATCGCATCCATTTTGGGTAACCTCTGTCCCCGCTGAAGCTCTCCGCTCGCGATGCCCTGATACAGCCGGTCTCTCAGTGCCTCCCGGGGATTGATTTCGGTGACGGATTCCCGGTCCGGCATGATCGCGCAGATTGACATTCCTCTTCCTCGGCCATAGCTCAGGAGTCCTTCTGCAAGAAGCAATTTCGCGGCATGAGCTATTACCCCTCGAGAGATCCCCCACTGCTTTGACAAAGCGCGCATCGAAGGTAATCTTTGTCGGTCGGTTGCTTCAATCGCGGCTTCGAGCAATTGCACCGCCCTGAGTTTCCGGTCTTCTCCATCCATCATTCCTCTATTCGACACAAGCCAATAATGCCAATACGGTACCAAGATACCATAATCCGGCCTGAGCATCTCTATTTTCTTCTACTATCCAGGAAATGTACCCCGGCGGACAGGATTACAG
>CAZEMW010000244.1:3240-6037 GCA_964513105.1 uncultured Fibrobacterota bacterium | reverse complement strand
ATGCCGTTGCTTCCCTTTACGAGCTCAGCTTCCACATCGAAATTCTTTTTGAGTTCGTCGGCCAGACCGGCCGCGGTAGGGTAGTAGTTTCACATGGTGCAGTAGTGGATTTTAATCTGCATCTTTTAGCCTTTCGTTCCGGTTGAGTAGTTTCAGGGCGAATCCGGGACGCGCATAGGCGTCACACGTGGCGAAATCACCTGGGGCAAAATAATACGTTTCGCTTACTCGGTCTTCTTTCTCCATTGCGATCGATCCATAGCCACTGTTTTGCATCAAGAGTAGCGCTGCATATTTCGTCTACCTAACGAATTCGTACACTCTTCTGCCGACCCTCGCCCCTTGCATCCGTAGGAGATAAATGCCGGGAGCGAGCCGGGCGGGAAGGTGGACGGTTTGACCACCGGCCGGCTCTTTCGACCAGAGCATCGTGCCTTTCAGATCGTACAGCCGCAACGCAACCGGTGAGGAAGACATGTTGCGTATGCGATCGTCGCCATGAATAGAAATTCCCGGTATTGAGATACCCCGAAGCTCGCTGTGTGTCCCGTTGAAGGTCCCGACCGGTTCATCGTACAGTTCGACCACCAGTTCGGGAGCATCCGATGAAGACTCCCGGCTTTTGAAACTACACGATTCGGCCAAAGGTACAAGCGAAAATCCGATTTGCGTATCATTTTGGGATAGTCGGGAAGAGACGTCGTTGGAAACATCCCATTCTACCCATTGGGAAGACGTTACGTTTTTGGGGGAATCAACTACATCTCCGTCTTCAGGACGGTTTTCCCAGGTGATCGTGCTTTCGTCCCAACTGCCGTCGGTCTCCAGAAGAGTGACCCTTGCCCCGTCCTCGGCCCCTGCCGCATACAGGCGCAAGGTAGCGGAGCGAACTCTCCTCGGATCGATGCCGGAAAGAGAAAACGTCATGTGGCCTCTTCTTTCATAACCTTGCGACGATTTTTTGAGATACAGAGTGGAGCTGGTCCCGTAATTATCCTCTTTGTAGCTTCCGTTTCGTACAAACGCGTCACCGGCGGCACCAATTGAGGTGTCGGAATAGGTCGTTTTCATGGTTATGAGATATTTCGCGGAATCAGGCAGGCTGTAGTGCAAATCGTCGCTGAAGGCCCGTGCCTTTATCGTGGCATTGTTTGAAATATGAACGGGGCCCACGTAAAGCGGAGAATGGTAGCCGGGGATTTCCCCGTTTGTGGTATAGCGAATCTGAGCATTTGGAGGCCCTTCGATAGTGACGCTTACCCCTTTGTCGTACGAACCGCCGAGAGTCGTGATCACCGGTGCTTCGAGTGTTCCGGTACCGGTACGAGGGCCGACATAATCGGTAGCAATGACGATATTATCGAATTGCATGTAGGTGTCGTAGGGAGGAGCCCAGACGGCTCCCGATCCACCGTAGAAACAATGAAAACTTCCACCGATTTCCTTGTTTTTCGGCGTATCGGCGGTACGATATACAAGTGTATCGTTTTTCATACAGAGGTTTCCGTCAAACCATGTGTAGCACTTGCCGTCTGCCTGCCCAACGGTGTTTAGTTTGACATATTGCTCGATGCAGTGCCATTTTCCTTTCATAAGTCTGGCCCGTTTGCCGCTGTAATCGCATGTCAGATTGGTACCCCATCCATTCTCGTTGGGCAAGTAGGCATACAGGTATATCTCACCATTCTTGCTCCACATGTACCGACCACTCCAGCCATTTGTACCGTCGGGATGATTTCCTCCACCGTGGTTCTTGTGGGCATTGAGCCCAAAAATTTTGCCGCCCTGCACGTAGGGAAAATCAGGATCGAGTCGAATGTAGTACCGGAGATACACTTCTTCGTGGTAGGCGGGGACATCGGGAAACTGCGACAGTTGAAACCCCATCAGAATTCCGCTTCCGGTACCTCCCCAAAGTCCCTCCTCGAGCTGCACCTGTAAGGCGCTTCCGTCGAACCCGTTTTCGGCATGAATCATATGTTCCTCGGGATTCCACGAAAAGCCCCAAACCGAGGTCCAATCTTCGCTTTCGAATGCGCCGTAGAGCAGGATATCGTCTCGGTCGGCAAGGTTCGGTTCGATATGTGCAGGTTCACCTCCAATTGAGGCCCCGTAAGAACCGGTACCGATACCGGCGAGCATAATCAGAACAACAAGAAGTCGGCGCATACTGAGAATCCTTTTCGCTTATGTTGAGCGTGTTTTTACTAAACTAATCATTTCTATCTGTTTTTGTTGGGAAAGACCGGAATTCTCCCGGCAGTTCATGCGAAGCGGAACAGAAACGAAAACGTGGGATCAGGCTATGGAGACGGTGTTTGAACGAAAATGGATAGGTTTGAAGTGTATTCCCATCAATGACTTATGGCCCTTTCGACCGGAACTTATGTGGCGAGATTCCACACAATTTCTTGAATTGCGCTGAAAAATACAGTGGATCGTCGTAACCGAGGATCGTAGCGATTTCCTTCACGAGCATATTGGAGTTCTTGAGGAGACTCTGGGCGAGCCGCATTTTTTGGTGCATGAAATAGGTCAATGGTGGACTGCCTGCCGCCTCTTTGAATCGTCGGGAGAAATGGAAAATGCTCATGCCACTTTTCGCGGCAATCTGTTCGAGCGAGAGAGGTTTGTCCAGATTGTGCAACATGAATGTCATCGATTGACGAATTCGGGGCGGCACTTTCTCCTCAACCCTGTTTCGGGCAACTGAAAGAAGTATTTCATAGGCCAGTGACGAAAGCTCCCAGGCGGCATCATCCGGGTCGGCAATTTTTCCTTCCGCCGATACGCGAGT
>CAZEMW010000244.1:0-3230 GCA_964513105.1 uncultured Fibrobacterota bacterium | reverse complement strand
CCCTGGATCAGTACCATTCGTTTGTGAAGAAATCCGCTCGGACCGACCGAGAAACGGCTGTTTCTGTTCTTGTGTATCAAGAACATTTTCCCCGGCCCAACCTGAAAACGCCTGCCGTCCTGGACAAATATCGCATCTCCATTGACCACCAGTTCCAGACTGAATACGGAAGAATTTCGCCGCTCAAACGATTGTGGGGTTCGCCAGATGGAGTAGCCGCACAGCACTATTGTGAGAGGAACGCTCTGGAACGTAGTCAGCTGTGATCCACCCCAGAATCGGTTTCCCAGTTTCTGCCAACTTGGTCGAAAGTAGTCGGGCTGCGGCATGGAATCGTCTCCAGAGTACTTCGTCTTCATGTAACACATTAAGCCGGTGGGGCCGAAGACCTCACCCCGGCAGCAAGATGTCACATGTTTTTGCGAGCAGAAAACATCTTCGACACTGCTCCGATTTTGATATCTTTGGGTATATGCAGCGAATGAGCGAATCAACCAGGCCGCTATGAGCGCTTAAAGGCTCTTTCCATCGTATTGGATAAAACGCAAAATATATAATCCCCGCCGAAAGGAAAAACATGAGCACGGAAGATCGCAAACTATCGGGGACACCGGTCGTCGCAGGTACCCGGACCGTGTCTGAGGCCGCATCCCTCCCCAACCATCTCAGACCTTCGGCGGATTCGTCCCCGAACTCCGATGCAGTCGTTACCTTTGGTCCGGCCCGGTTCACCATTCTCTTCTCACGGATGATTCGGTTGGAGTACAATCAAGATGGTTCGTTTGAGGATCGGCCGTCGCAGACGTTTCTGCATCGAAACCGTCCCGCGCCGACATTCAGTGTTGACGAGAATGAGGGGCAGATCCGAATCCGCACCGATCACCTTGAGCTAACATGGCAAAAGGGTACCCGATTCTCCCACGATACGCTTCAGATTCGTATGCCGAAAACCGGGCACACCTGGCATTTCGGGGATGTCGAAAAGCAAAATCTGAGAGGGGCGATCCGGACGTTGGATTCCATAAACGGGCCGACCGACCTTCTCCCGGGGCTCTTTTCACGCGAGGGCTGGACATGCATCGATGATTCTGAGAGTCTCGTGTTCGACGATAGCGGGATGCTCACCCATCGGGGCGGAGGAGACGCGCTTGATTGCTGGTTTCTGGGCTATGGGCTCGATTTTCAGCAGTGTTTGCGTGAGTATTGTGCCGTGGCCGGTTCCATCCCTTTTCTTCCGCGTCCGCTCCTTGGGAACTGGTGGAGCCGTTACTGGGCCTATTCCCAGGAAGAGATCACCGGATTGATTGAGGAATTTCGAAATCGTGACTTCCCTTTATCAGTTTGCGTTCTGGACTTGGACTGGCACATACGTGAGAACGAGTTGACCAAGGGATGGACGGGCTATACCTGGGAGAAGAAGCTGTTCCCCGATCCCGAAGGGTTCTGCCGAAAAATGCATGAAATGGGTCTCTGGGTCAGCCTCAATCTTCACCCGCACGAAGGCGTGTTACCTCACGAGGAGGCATATCCGGAATTCGCCCGACAAATGGGGCTGGACCCCGCAAAGCGGGAGATCGTTGGGTTCGACGTTGCGGATCCGACATTTCTGCACAACTACCTCAAGCTGCTTCATCACCCCCACGAGGATATCGGGGTGGATTTCTGGTGGATGGACTGGCAGCAGGGCACCACCTGCAAACTCGCGAATCTCGATCCGCTGTACGTGTTGAACCACTATCATTTCCTTGACAACGGACGAAATCCCAACAGGCGCCCCGCGCTGCTTTCCCGATGGACCGAACGAGGGGGGCATCGATACCCGGTTGCCTTTGCGGGCGATACCATAGTGACGTGGGAGTCGCTCGCGTTTCAGCCTTATTTCACGAGCTGCGGCGCCAATGCGGGGTGCTGCTACTGGAGTGCCGATATCGGCGGTCACATTGACGGGTGTGAGGAACCGGAACTGTTCGCTCGATGGATTCAATTGGGCACTTTCAGCCCGGTCATGCGGCTCCATTCGACCAAGACCGGATTCCAGGATCGTCGACCATGGGTCCAGGGTGAGCCGGAAAGCACGGTCATAAAAGAGTTCATGCAATTGCGCCACGCCGTCTTGCCGTACCTTTACACTCTGTCCTATCAGTGCACCACCGACTGCATTCCGCCGGTACGTGCGATGTATTTCGATTATCCGTCCCGCGAAGAAGCTTACAGTTTTCCCGGGCAGTACCTTTTCGGTGATCTTATCGTAGCCCCATATGTCACCCCGATACATCCGGAAACCAGGTGTTCCCGCAAAGTAGTATGGCTTCCCCGGGGCACCTGGTATCAGTTTTTCACCGGAGAAAGGTTCTCAGGAGATGCCGTGGTCTCCTGCAGTGGAACCCTTCACGATATGCCCGTATTTGCGAAAGCGGGTGCTATTATTCCGATGAATGCGAAACGTGGTTGGTGCGCGACAGATAACCCCGATTCGCCGGAGGTGCGTTTCTTTGCCGGTGCGGACGGGGAATTCGTTCTGTACGAAGACGACGGAACGTCTCAGGATTGGATTCAGGGAAAATCGTGCACGACCAGACTCAGTCAGAAGTGTGTCGACGGCGAGACGTCAATCTCTGTTGACGCCGTGTCGGGGGACACCGGTCTGATTCCCGCGCAACGCTCGTGGCGGCTCGTTGTGGTTGGGTGTGAGAAGCCGCAAGAGATTGTTGTGAAATCCGACGGTGATGAGATTGAGGTACTATCAAAATATGACTCGGAATCTCGGATCGTGTCAATCGACATTCCGGCGGTGGATGTTTCCCGGAGTATCACGGTAACCATATCGAGTGAAAGTGCCGGTGATGTCGATGAGCAGGCATATCTGGTTGAGAAGTGCAACAATATGCTGAGCAGGTTTAAACTGAGTTCGGAGAAGAAGGTTGTTGCAAAGCGCCTGATCGATCGACTCCCCGGCTCCCCCGAAGAGATCTATACGCTTTCTTCGGTGCTTACCAGACAACAATATAAAACGATTTACGAGACGTATCACGGCGCCGGGTGCGAATACGTGAAAGACCATGACCGGGTGGGACACATCGTTGTCTGGAACAACAGGACGGCTCCGGGGGCTCGCTTTTCCTTTCAATCACGATGGCAGAGTCTCAGAGACGGGGGAATCGTTCCACGATTCCGAAGATACGATTTCAACCGACGATCGGGCGATCACAAGAATGCGGTATGGTCTAAGG
>CAZEMW010000243.1:1561-6037 GCA_964513105.1 uncultured Fibrobacterota bacterium | reverse complement strand
CCTTTAATCATTTGTGTGCGGCAGGCAAGTATATGAAATCAGGATCAAAGGAGTCCCAACCCCGGATACTCCTCGTCGAAGACGAATCAGGTATCGCGGACAATGTTGTGTACGCTCTTTCCACCGACGGCTTTGAGACGAAATGGGTATCGACCGGAGGGGACGCTTAGACCGCACTGGAAGAGACCACCTTTTCGCTCATTATTCTCGATATCGGTCTGCCCGACACCAACGGTTTTGAGCTTTGCCGGCAGATTCGTCGTGATTCCTCGGTACCGATCATCTTCCTGACCGCGCGCTCCGATGAAATCGACCGAGTGGTGGGCCTCGAGATCGGCGCCGACGACTATGTCACCAAGCCGTTCAGTCCCCGGGAACTCTCCGCCCGCGCCAGGGCGGTTCTTCGGCGGACGGTAACCATTCCGGTGGTAGGCGGTTCCGATCCCACCGGGAAAGGCAGTTGCGCGGAAATTGCCGACGATCAGGACGAAGGCCATGTGTTTCGCATAGATGAATCTTCGAAAGCAATCTCCTATTTCAATTCAGCGCTAACCCTGAGTCTCTACGAATTTAAGATTCTTCGAGCGCTCATGAAAAGCCCCGGTCGAGTATTCTCTCGATCAGAGCTTCTCAATCATGCGTGCGATGAACCTGAATTCAGCACGGAACGGACTATCGATACACACATCAAAACTATACGAAACAAGCTTCGCGCAATCCGCGATAACATTGACCCAATCGAAACCCGACGTGGTTTCGGCTACGCCCTTCGGATGCCGGAATGAAACTACGAGCACGTATCACCCTGGGATACCTTCTGATAATGCTGCTGGGGTTCGTCTGGCTGGCAGACTGGGCTCTGAAGGACCTCCGTCCTCACTATCTAAAGTCAATGGAAGAATCACTGGTGGACACGGCAACGCTTCTGTCGTCGCTCCTTGCCGCCTCGAACAGGGGTGACACCCTGAATCTCGATCTGCTTCGAGCGTCTTTCGAGCACGGATATGATCGACACCTGAATGCAAAAATATACGACCTCCTGAAGACACAAATGAACCTTCGGGTGTACGTCACCGACACCCTGGGAACCGTTTTGTTCGACTCCGAGGGCGGTACCGACGAAGGAAAGGACTACTCGCACTGGAATGATGTTCGTAAAACCCTTGAAGGGAAATACGGGGCCCGGGCAACAAGCACGGTTGAGGGCGACGAGAACACGACTGTTCTGTACGTGGCATCTCCCATCGTGCGCAATGGTGACCTGCTTGGGGTACTCTCGGCATCCAAGCCGGTAGGAAGCATCAGTCTGTTTGTTCGGCAGGCAAAGAAGAACATCCTTACGGCGACACTTCTGATTCTCGCCGGCGTTTTCGTTCTGGGAACTCTTCTTTCCTCGTGGGTAACACTACCTATCCGACGGTTAACCGCGTATGCCCGACAGGTGCAGGCGGGTACTCCGGGAGTTGCGCTACCGCGTACGAAGGGGAAATTTCTGGGCAGAACCGAGATCGATGAGATGGGGGAGGCGTTCGAGGACATGAGAGAAACCCTCGAAGGCAAAAACTATGTCGAACAGTATGTACAGACACTGACCCACGAAATCAAGAGTCCCGTGTCGGCTATTCGAGGTGCCGCGGAGCTGCTTGATGAAGACATGCCCGTGAATGATCGACGACGGTTTCTTTCAAACATTACGCGTGAGTCCGATCGGATCAAGGATATTATCGAACGACTGCTGCAGTTGTCGGCTCTCGAGAATCGGAAACAGCTTAAGAACGTTGAAAATATTGACCTGAATAACCTTGTCCGGGAAGTTGTCGAGGACTTCCGCCCGGTACTGACAAAGGACAATCTTACGGTCGAAATGCATGAGTCCGGGATTGCCGAATTGCGGGGTGAACGCTTTCTTCTACGACAGGCCGTAGACAACCTCCTGCAAAATGCCGTAGAATTCTCTCCCAAAGAAGCGGTGATCCGAATAGAGATTGAGAACCAAAATGGATGCCCCGCGGTTTCAGTCGCCGACACCGGGCCCGGAATCCCATCATATGCTCGGGAGCGTGTCTTTGAACGCTTCTATTCCCTGAAACGACCCGGAAGTAACAAAAAAAGCTCCGGGCTGGGACTGAGCTTTGTAAAGGAAGTTACCCTCCTACATAAAGGGAACATCACTCTGAAGCAGAATGCGCCAAACGGTGCCGTCGCCACCCTTTGCTTCCCCGCTCCCGACGCCGATACCAAAAGTACCGGATCGTCGTGAGTAGAAGTATCATAGCAGTCGGGACCGCTGTGGTAATCAAAATATGGCTGCCCCGAATACGGCCGGTAGCCCCGAGCAGACTTCGGAGTGCCGGAATGCCGACAAGAAACGCGAAATACACAATGAGCGGCAGAACAAATTGGAACCTCCGCTTTCTGTCTGTACCCGCGGAACTCTTGCGTGCGAGAATCGCATACATTCCCAGCAATAGACCGAAATACAGTCCGGTTCCCATAAGAAGGTGCATGTCGGAGGGGCTGATCCATTTTGCGTAGAAAGGATGATCGTATAGGAAAATCGCGAAAGAGACCCGGAATGCATTGGTTGTCACGGCCAGGGCGTAGGCCGTGCCGGCGGCAAAAATGTGTGTTCGAACAGCGGATATGGTGCGATGAACTGTTCTCAGTCGGGCAACTACACACAGGACAAATGAGATAATCAAAAAGTTTACTCCGGCACACCCTTTAGCGATTACATACTGTCTACCTGCATCAAAGTAACCCGCTCCACGCTCGAAAGCAAACGAATTGTCGATTAAGAGTTCCGAAAGCCTCGCGGTCGGCCACAGAATCCACTTCAGAGACTCCACCTCTGCCACGCTGTAATACCTCTTGCCGGCGAAGGCCACAATCAGGGCGACAATAATGGTTGTCGCCCTGAGTACGGTTGACCTACACGAACTCAGTCTCGGGATCATACTAGCCCCGTGCACTTTGACTAAAAAGTCGAAACGCATACCAGAGAAACGTAACAATAATGAGCATAACGGCGGTGAGGTACAAGTCGGGTTCGGGTACTGTCCTCACACCGCCGCCAACCGCGAGGGGGGAAACATTTTCGGGAAGCGGAAGTGGTTGTGTAGTCTCTCGCCCCTCTCCCCCCGGGTTCTGAATCATCTCTTCGACGGCCACAAATGAAGTGTACCGGGTGAGAAGATTGAAGGTGAGGCCAAGGGAGGTGATTTCGGCTATCGCGTCGGGTGTCGGCTCGACTGGAGCATAGTCGGAAAGCTCCCTGATTCGACGACGCGCCCAGAGGTATTTCAGTACTTCGGTATGCCCCATACCTTCGGACTCGGCGGTTGAGTATGCACGGTGAAACTCACCGTGTCCGGTAATCCCCTCGATGCGTAATCGACCATTGTATCCTCCGGTCCATTTCCCGGCAATCACCAGTGGCCGATCGGCCAGAAGGTCGGCGACCGGATCCGTTCCATACAGCTCGATACCGTCGCCGACCAGCCGGATTTGACTCAAGAGGGGAAACTGGATGTATTCCCTGAACCGATTCGCCTTGGCACCTGCTTCATTGGGCTCGGTGACAACGAAGGGTTCGCCGTGGCCGGCATGGGCAATTCCCTCTATCAGATAACGGTTGACGCTACTTCCAATCCCGAATGCAAAAACATTTGCCCGGTTGCGATTCTCTTTGATATGCTCGAATACCTCTCGCTCCGCGGATATGTACCCATCGGTAATAACTACAATGTTACGTGACCCGGGTTCGTCTTGCGGCAAGGCCATCGCACGTTGTATTGCGGGGAGCAGTTCGGTTCCGCCGCCGCCCCTTTGAGAAGTTATCCAAGTGACTGCGCGTTGAATGTTCTCCGGGGTAACCGGTAGTGGATATTCGGAAAGGACCTGAGACGCCCCAGCAAACAGAAGAATATTAAAGTGGTCGAGCTCCCGAAGGTTTCCGAGGAGGTCCCGCATGAGGACCTGCGCCGTACGAAGCGGAAACCCGTTCATCGACCCGGACACATCGACGACAAACAGGTATTCGCGTGGAGGAATGCTCTCCGTCACGACCCTGTCGGGAGGCTCGACCATGAGCAGAAAGAAATTCTCATGTTCACCGCGATGAACCATGAGCCCGGTTTGAATCTGTTTATCCGCCAGCCGGTATCGGAGAATGAAATCGCGGTCTACCCGGTCCTTTTCGAAACTGTCAAGGCGGACAACGGCGCTATGCGAATCCTTCCAGTCAACCTTTGTCTGATGGGTGGCGCATTCCAGATCCTGTATCGGGAACGGCATGGTCACATCGACCTCCATCTCCCACCGGTGAGGAGAACGGGAGTCCGGTTTCAGGTAGGGGTTGCGCACCCATGAATTGTGGTCGTCGGATCCCGAGGGCATGTCGCCGGCATAGCGTGGTCCTACGACACATGGGAAAAGGAATTCGTAAATATTTTCAGTGGGGGTCATGAGTTCGGT
>CAZEMW010000243.1:0-1551 GCA_964513105.1 uncultured Fibrobacterota bacterium | reverse complement strand
GTATACGACAGTTCAACCTCGACCGTATCGCCGGGTAAAACGTTGGCAACATCCATTGAAAAAACGTTTGGACGTTGGTGTTCAAGCAGAGAAGCCTTCTTTCCCGCGGCTTTCGCTTTTTCGTACTTCCGACGTGCTTCCTTCCGTTTCTCTATGTCCGCTCGTACCAGACGATTCCCGATACGCATGGTCATTGCATGGACGGCGGCACCGGTTGAAGCGGGAAACACATAGCGGGCGTGGAGCGCTTCGGTACCGTCATTGGTGTAGGTTTGTGTAACGGTTACCCCGACAACCGCTCCCTGAATCGAAGCCTTTACCGAAGTGTTCTTCAGAGGAAAGCTTTCGACGGTAGCGTCGGGACTGGTTAGAACGAAGTAGGGGCTTGCGGAGTTCTCCGCGGAGGAATCCTGTGCAGCGGTCCGGAAACCAAGGCAACAGATCAAGAGTATCGTTATATATGTTTTTCCGGGCATGTTCTTCTCCTCTCAAAAGGAGGAGACGACGACTGCTTCCGTCGTCCCCTCCGGTCGGATTGTGTGAATACAGGGGTCAAAGAGTTTTCTCGATGAAGTCTTTTACAAAAGATGTGTACGACAGGTTACTGCTTATATACCCGTCGCGGGTGGGGTGAGGAGAAGCTTTTGCGAGCTCCCGGGCACGGCGCAGGTAGGTCTCCGCTTGTGTCAGTACATTGGCATGGGTGTCGAAAACTTCCCGACACTCAGAGATGTATTCGGCTTTTTTCGTGCCGGGTTTCATCCGCTCCACTGTACCCATGCGGTTTCCGTAGGATGTGAGCTCCTTAAACTGATCAATGCTGTGTTTTGCCGCGTTGTTGAGTTGCCAGGCGGCAAGATCGCTTCGATTCAGCTTTTCCGCACAGTGTGCCGCAATAAGGAATGCTTCTACCGATTTTTCGAATTCACCTTTCGCTTTCAAAGAGTCGGCCGATGCTCGCCTGGTTTTGTAACATTTCCATAGTTGGGCGGTGGACATTGTGTCGAGTCTCGTCATTGCCGTTATCGTTTGGCCTGATGCGGTGAGTCTGGTAGACGGTACCACGTGAGTTTCGGCGAATACGGCGCTGCAGATAAAAGCGATTGCGGCTGTGGTTGCGGTCATGCGTTTCATGAAAGACCTCCGGTATGTTTGGTTGTTTGTTTTGCTGAGGAGCATTCCCTCAAGCGTCTGATAAAAACATACCGCCGCAGTTTGAAAGCTTTATGAAGGTTGGGTGAAAAGAATGCGGAATTTGTGTGTACCGGGCAAAACTGAATGGGGGAAAAGATTGGCGTTGCCGGTATCCGGAACCGAAGATTTCATTCTTTCATTTTTGAACCTTCAGTCTGAATCACATGTATTCAATTTGTATCTTGCAGGTCGGAGATGAGAGCCCTATTTTAAACCTTCCGGTATTTCATAGAAAGCTGGAAGTGCAATTTCGGCACATCGTATGCTTCTTTCCGGAAGGTTATCTCTCCGGAGAACGGGAAATCCGGATTGGTCGGCAGAAAAATGTCGAGATGTGGGGGGAAACACATCAGAGCG
>CAZEMW010000242.1:0-6043 GCA_964513105.1 uncultured Fibrobacterota bacterium | reverse complement strand
AAGAGGGATTTCGTGATGAAGCCAGAGTAATCATTGAGAAACCTTTTGGATATAACTATGAAACGGCCAAGGCTCTCAATGACGATCTTCATCGATACTACAAAGAATCTCAGATTTTTCGAATAGATCACTATCTGGCGAAAGAAGCCGTCCAGAACATTCTGATTTTCCGGTTCTCAAACACGCTCTTCTACCCAATCTGGAACAGTCGCCATATTGAATCAATACAGATAAATGGGTTTGAGGAAGAGGGGGTCGGAGGGAGAGCCGGGTATTTCGACAAAGCAGGGGTTATTCGGGACATGGTTCAGAACCATTTGACTCAGCTTCTTTGTCTGGCCACCATGGAAGCTCCCGTGAGCCTTGATCCGGAGGATATTCGTGCTCAGAAAATCAACGTTCTCAAATCGATTCGCGTGACCGATTGCTGCCGATTTCAGTACAAGGGATATCGAGAAGAGAAGGGCGTTGCTCCCGATTCGGAAACCGAAACATACGCTGAAACCAAGTTGTTTATCGACAATTACCGATGGACCGGTTGTCCCATTTACATTCGATCCGGTAAGTCTCTCAACCGAAAGGGTACGGAAATCGGATTCCGACTCAAGAGCGTGCCCCGCCTGCTTTTCAATAAGTCGGGGGAGATCGAACCGAACAAAATCGTCCTTAAAATCCAGCCGGCAGAAGGGATTATCGTCGATATCGTGAATAAGGTTCCGGGGATGGATGTCAGGATTACCTCCACAAATATGGCATTCTGTTATCGAGATTCATTCACGGAGCGCATACCTGAGGCGTACGAACGGCTCTTGCTCGATGCTCTTCGGGGTGACCGAACGCTCTTCGTAAGTTCCGATGAGGCAGAGACTTCCTGGAAAGTGTTCCAGCCGTTTCTCGACAAAGGACCGATTGGATACTATGATCAGGGCTCGGCTCCGCAGCCCTGTATGGGGGAGCAGTGGATCAATTTTGAGAAATACAAAGGTCTCTGCGAGTAGATGCTTTTTCCTGACTGTAGGTTGGTGACGGCCTGCACTGTAGCCGCTAGTCATTTCATACACTACGGCATTTTTCCGACCGTAATCCCTGAAAAATTGTCTATTCAGGGTCTGTTCGAAACCCCTCGAAGACGGACGTCGAGTCCCGATTTCAATCGGGAAGGTGCCCGTTTTTGGCCGGAAACGGAGGATTCATCTTCCGGAAGTCAATTCGGGACTCTATGAACGGGGGTTTTCGGACAGGCACTATTTCGCTCACCGAAAGAAACTCCTTTTTATGAGAAAAGCGACCGTGACCGCTCGACTTGAGCGTATCTATCACGAATTTCATCGTCCGGCATACCTGGAGATGGATCCGTTGGGATGTGTGCGGTCGCTTTCGGATCCTTCGCAGTACGAAATCGCCGGGCTGATTGCCGCGGGACTTGCCTATGGGCGGGTGGAACTCATTATTCGAGCGGTGAACAGGGTGTTTGATGCCGCCGGCGGAGACCTGCGGTCTTTCGTGCTTCAGACCGGTCTCGCGGAGAAAAAACGAGCGCTTCGGCAGTTCCGTCATCGGTTCAACGACGGCGAAGACGTCGCTTTGCTTCTGGACGCCGCTCGTATCGCGATAGAACGCAACGGATCGCTTGAGAACCTGTTTCTCGGCGGGATAGGAGAGCAGGCTGCCGAAATGCGTGACGGGGCGGGGCATTTCGTTCGTATTCTAAGAGGGATAGGAACAGACCTTCAGGGATGCTCCAGGAAGGGATTTGAATATTTGATTGCGGATCCGGCGTCTGGAAGTGCCTGCAAGCGGCTCAATATGTATTTTAGGTGGATGGTACGAGCCGATGATGGTATCGATCTGGGATGTTGGCCGAGTGTTTCACCTTCGATGCTGATTGTCCCTCTTGATGTTCACATCGTTCGAGCGGCAACAGAGCTTGGTCTCACATCGCGGAAAAACGCAGACTGGCGTATGGCTGAAGAGGTTACGGCTCATCTACGAAAAGCGTGTCCGGGTGATCCGGTGAGGTTCGACTTCTCACTGTGCAGATACGGCATGCTGAAGATACGAGGTAAATAAATTGGTCGACAATCCTGGTCCTGAAATGATCCGTTATAAGGGGCTCGCAATAAACTCGGGTGTTGTTGCGGCTAAGGCCTGCTTGTATTCTCAGGAAAAACATCGTCAGATTTCCGATCGGGTGGTGCAGGGAGACGAGCAGGCGAAAGAGGAAATCGCGCGGTTCGAGCGGTCACTGACCCAGTGCAGTGCCGATTTGCAGAAAATTGCCGATGAAGTTGCGCAAACGGTTGGGAAAGCCGAATCCGAGATATTTGTCACCCAGATGCATATCATGAATGATCCGGCAATCGTTGATTCCATCAAGGAAAACGTGCTTCGTGACCGGAAGAATATCGAACGAGCCATTACCGATGTGTTACGCTCCTATGAAGAGAAATTCGCTTCACTCGACTACGAATACCTTCGAGATCGATCGACTGATATCGGAGAAATCCGTAGACGGCTACTCGACAACATCTACAATACCCGTCCGGGATTTGTCTGCGAAGGACAGCGTCGCTGCACGAGAGGGTCCAAGCGGATTATCGTTGCAGAAGAGCTGACCGCGGACATGATGGTTCATATGGATCTCGAGAAAGTGCTCGGGATCGTTACGGAGCACGGCGGGATATCGTCTCATGCAGCCATTATTGCTCGATCGGTCGGCGTGCCTGCGGTGAGCGGGGTCCGTGGCATTTTTAAAACGGTAGCGTGTGGGACCGAGACGCTTGTTGACGGGGATGCCGGGGAGGTAATCGTATCTCCGACTCCCGAAATACTCGCCACTCGAAAACAGGTCGATCCGGTTGATTCGCAGGAAGTCTGCCTCATTGAGACACCGCCGGGCCTTGAGGTCATGGCGAACGCAAGTATTCTTGAGGATGTTCGGCATGCCGCGTCGGTACGGGCAGACGGTATTGGTCTATACAGGACTGAGATCTTGTTTATGCGGGCAGAGCGGCTGATCTCCGAAGATGAACAGTTGGAGCACTATGCAGAAATTTTGAAAATAATGGACGGAAAGCCCGTCACGGTTCGTCTTCTTGATATCGGTGGCGACAAGGAGCTGCCTTTCCTAAGTGTAGAGAAGGAATCAAACCCCTATTTGGGATGGCGTGGGGCGCGCTTTCTCCTGGGGAATCCTACGGTTTTTACCACACAGGTACGCGCGCTGGTACGGTTGAGCAAGATCGGCAAGATACGCATTCTGTTCCCGATGGTAATTGATGCCTATCAGTTGAAGAAATTGTGCGACGCGGTTCGGGCTATTGCGGCAACCGAAGAGGCACTGGCCGAGAACATATCACTGGGCGCGATGTTCGAAGTCCCAAGTGCATGCCTGCAGGCCGACCAGATCTACCAACATATTGATTTTGCCAGCGTTGGATCGAATGACCTCATCCAATACCTTTTTGCCGTCGACCGAAACAACGAAATGGTTTCTCAGGATTACGATCCGGAACACCCACTGCTCTGGAGTGTTCTTGAGCAACTGAGCGACGCGGCGCGTCGGGCGGGGAAACCTTTGTCGATTTGTGGTGAAATGGCGGGACGAGTCGGGTTTGCCTCAAGGCTTGTTTCACTAAATATAAAATCTCTCTCGGTGAGTCCCCGACTAATACCAAGGGTACGAAACGAAATGTCTCGCATGCAGGATGAATCAGTACAATCGACATCGACGAGCTAATGTAATGAGTACACAGCAGATATGTTTTATATGCGATCATGAGCCCTGGATGGGGCGATTGGCCGGAGCTCTGGCGCGACGGCGAATGCCCGATCGCATTGATTTCACGATCGTTGGATCCGGGGATGAAACTTCCTCGCCCCACGACGTTGATGCCTTACTTACGGAGAGCGGTCTCGATGTTTCCGGTCTCACCGTCACTCCAATGGAATCGATTGTCGGAAAGCAATTTGATCTGGTAGTACTCATCAATGACTCGAGCGAAAACGAGGCGTTCCATTTCCCGGGCGCGCCGCACGTTCTGAAATGGAACTTTGAGATCGACGGCAACAGGTCGCGGGAGCACTACCGCGAACAATTCAACAGGCTGCAGTCACGAGTTGAGGAGCTTTTCTCGGTAGGGTATTTTGATGCCTTCGTATCTCATCGCGAGTATACGGAACGCCTGGTTGAGTCATTGTCCGAAGGCATCCTGGCGCATGACATGTCACGTCGGGTATTCTATTTCAGCCGAGGTGCGGAGAAGCTGACGGGCCTGAAAGCCGCTGAGGTACTCGGGAAGGACTGTCACGAACTCTTTGAGCCGCGGCTCTGCGGGCCGGAGTGCAGCTTTTGCGACGCGGACAATTGTGACGGCATTTCGGCAAAAAGTTATCCGACGGTATTCCTCCGACCGGACGGCACTCGTCAGGAATTCCGAGTATCGGTTTCCCCCCTTCGGGGCCGCGACAACAAAACTACCGGGGTCGTCGCTTCACTCTCGGACCTGACCAGACTTCACAGCCTCGAGCGCGAACTGGAGCAGCGGAGTGAGTTCTGGGGTATTATCGGCCAGGACGCCAAGATGCAGGGCATCTACGATATGATAACCGATCTTGGTCAATGCGATTTCCCGGTGGTTATTACCGGAGAAAGCGGCACCGGCAAGGAACTGGTGGCCCAGGCAATTCATAAGGAGAGCACCCGACGGTCGGAATTGTTCGTACCGATCAATTGCGGAGCGCTTCCCGAGGGAACTCTTGAAAGCGAGCTGTTCGGACATGTGCGCGGTTCTTTCACCGGCGCGATCCGGGACAAAAAGGGACGATTCGAGCTCGCGGACAACGGAACCATTTTCCTCGACGAAGTAGGGGAGCTTCCGCAGCATACCCAGGTAAAACTGCTGCGAGTCATTCAGGAAGGCACCTTTGAGCCGGTCGGCGGCGAAAAAACAAAAAAGGTGAATGTGCGTGTCATCAGTGCCACAAACAAAGACCTCAAAGAGATGGTTGGAAACGGTACATTTCGCGAAGATCTCTTTTACCGTCTGGCCGTTGTCCCTGTAATGATGCCTCCGCTTCGTGAGCGAAAAAATGACATTCCAATCCTGGCGGAACATTTTCTGAAGGTAGTCTCGAAGCGTTTGGGACGGCCCGGCATGACACTGGCTCCGGAAACCGTGTCCGTGCTGATTTCATACCATTGGCCGGGGAATATCCGACAGCTTCAGAATGCCATCCAATATTCTATGGTGAAATGCCACGAGCAGACGGTGCAACCCGAACATCTGCCGCCGGAGATCACCGGGACGCCGTTCGGCCAGGTAACCGTACCTCCGGTCATTCCGGTGGAACCGGGAAAAGCGGGGCGCAAACCGAAACTCAGCCCGGGAGTGGTCGAGCTTGCGCTCAAACGCGCGGCTGGGAACAAAGCGAAAGCCGCTCGGATTCTGGGAGTAGGGCGTGCCACTCTGTACAATTTTCTGAGTTTGCATCCGGATCTTGCTGAGGCGGGCGAAGTCGAATAGAGGACAATACACCACATGCGGGACCCGAACACCGGCTCGACACTAATTCTGTGTCGAGCCTTCTTGCGTTCGGCTACCAAGCCGAAGAGAACCTGCGATGTAGGCCCGAAAAAGGGTACCATCCCGATTGTAATCGGGACTCGGTGTCCGTTTCCGGGCTTTTTCGGACCCTACATTCGATACTGAATTCCGACAGAGAATCGTCTCCCATAATCCGGATAGCCGACAACCGTAAGGTACCGGTCGTCTGTGGCGTTCTCAACTGAGAAGTACAGCCGAGGTCTGTGGGTCTGCAGAAACGCAGGACTGTACCCGAGAGTGAAGTCGAGGTTAAGGTAGTCGCCAAGCGGGTACATGACCGGCCCCTGTTTGTCGGGCGCTCCGAATCGGTCGTTTTTGTAGGACCCGACGTATTTGAGAAAGAGATTGGCGTCAATTCCCATCCATTCCGCCATGGCTCCTCCGCCCACGAGAACAGCGGGCAATTCTTCGTTCTGCTCGTAGTCGCCGTCGATATC
>CAZEMW010000241.1:0-6050 GCA_964513105.1 uncultured Fibrobacterota bacterium | reverse complement strand
TCCTCCCATCACCCCTGCTTGACGACAATCTCCGGAGTGACCCGCTTTTTCAGAATGTCTTCCACCACTGAAACTTGAGTCATCCCGGAAAAGGCACACCCCGCGCAGCTTCCGACAAATCGAATCAGAACCGTGTTACCGTCGACATCGATCAGCTCACAATCTCCGTTGTCTTTCTGAAGCACCGGCCGGATTTCTTCGTCGAGGGACTTTTTGATTGCTTCTATCTTCTGAAGATTCGTCATGGGTTTTGGAGCTTCGGGCTCGGGCTTCTTTGCGGCTAGTCCCTGTGTTTTCAGAAGGATTTCTTCGATTTTGGGAATGCAGCCTCCGCACCCGCCACCGGCCTTGGTGTAGTTGGTAACCTGTTCGACCGTGGTGAGGTTGTTTGTCTTGATCGCCTGCTCGATTTCTTTGTCGGTGACGTTGAAACAGCTACACACCACCTCGCCCTCTTTTTCAGGCGGCTGAGTGCTTTTTCCCCCCGACCTATAGTATTCGATAGCGGCTTCGAGAGCTTCCTGCCCCATAACACTGCAGTGCATTTTTGCGGGGGGCAGTCCGCCGAGACTGTCGGCGATCTCTTTATTTGTAATCTTCTTGGCCTCGTCCAGCGTATTACCATTACACAACTCGGTAAGAGCGCTTGAAGATGCAATTGCGCTTCCGCATCCGAACGTCTTGAATTTTATCTCCTCAATGCGTCCATTCTCATCCAATTTGAATGTCAGACGCAAAGCATCCCCGCATTTAATATTTCCGACTTCCCCAACTCCATCGGGGCTTTCGACCTCGCCGACGTTCTTGGGGTTTAAGTAATGCTCACGTACTTTTTCGGAATAATCCCACATGTTTCTATCTCCCCTTCCAACGACTCTATGCGATCACTGTTGAATTGTTGTCCCTTGCCGTTCCCCGTACCATTAGCACCGACGCTCTGACCTGGAATTCCTCCGACTTCAGGGGTAACGTCACCGCATCGACCTATTTCCTTGGCCCGGATTCGAGAAGCGGCTTGGGAACATGCTTTGAAACCCCGAATGCAGCCAGGGCCACCTTCCGAAAGTCGGCGGTCTTTCGATCGACCGTCTCTCCATCAACAGGAATACGGCCGGCCGCCATACTGGAGTGTCCCCCGCCTTCTCCTCCGAGCGATTTTGCTATTCTATGCGCCTTCTCTCCCGCATTTTTTCCTTCTTCGGCACGAACGCTGAAAAAGATGTGATTTCGAAACATTCCTGAACAGACCATGAAATCAATTCCGCTGAGAGAATGGAAAAGATCGGCGATTTCGGCAATATGGTCGGGAGTGGAAACGGACCCAAGATGGGTATACCCAAAATGTCCGTAAGTCACCATTGCCTCCGTCGCACGATGGAGGACACGGAAGTACTCCGAGTCACGATCGGGGGATTCGATCTGGGCGAGAACATGATGATCTATGAGATCAAACAGCATTTTGTAGCAATCAAGATCCTCGGGTGACGAATTTCGCGCCATTTCATTCGTGTCGGTTTTTATGCCGTAGAACAGAGCGGTTGCGATATCGGGCTCAAGCGGACACTTGGCAGCTTCAAGGTATTTCGTCACCAGTGTAGAAGTCGCTCCCAGGTCGGCGCGTATATCGTGGAGAAAAGGTACGTCGGGCGGCGCGACATGGGGATGGTGGTCAAGAACGGCATCGATTCTCATATTCGGCGGAAGCGACAGATTACCCATGTTCGGAAAGGTATCGACCAGAACAACGCGGTCGTAATCGGCCGGTTCCGCCAGCATAAGCGGAATCGTCTCGATATCGAGAAAACGAATCATTGCGCGGTTTTCGGCTCGACCAACAAACCCGCCGAATGCTATAATAGAGGAGCCGAGACCTTTTGTCTCCAGTAATCGTGTAATTCCGAAAGCCGAAGCCAGACAGTCGGGGTCGGGATAGTCGTGGGTTACCACCAATACCGAGCTCCCCCCCCACCATGCGATGCAAAAGTTAATTCACTTTGGCTACGAAATAAACTACAAATGCCAAAATATTAACCGAAATTAATTCCATACCAATGCCCTTTTTAAGGCCCATACCACCGCGGCCCGGCGATGTTGGGACCGTCGTCGGCATACCCGAAGGCACGAATTATATTCACGTATGTTGAGTATTCACTGGGAATTGCAGGATCTACCGTTTCCTGTTCGCAGACGTTTTTTCTCCTTTGCGGTTCTCTTCCGGGATCTATGCAAATCTCTTACCGTACCCGCGTCGACACTCTATATCGGTTCCCGCCGCTTTTTTAACACACAATTCGCCGGACCAGTCCACCGGCCATAAGTTCACAAATATAAATAAATGGAATCAATCATCCGGAAGACCATACAGATATGCGATATGCAGTGATTTCAGACATTCATGGAAATGTCGATGCTCTTGAGGCGGTTCTCACCGACATCGAGAGTCGAAACATCGATACGACGATCTGTCTCGGTGATATTGTGGGATATTATCCCGATCCCGAACTCTGCGTGCAGTTGGTAAGAGAACATGTGGCTTACTCCATCGCGGGAAATCATGACTATGCCGCGATCGGACGAATCGATCACCACAATTTTACTTATTTCGCATTCGTTGCGATGGAATGGACCAAGAAGAACATCAGTGACGAATCTCATCGGTTTCTCGAATCACTCCCCGTCTCCATGCAAATGGACGGGATGTTTTTCGCTCACGCCTCTCCGAGTGACCCCAACGATTTCAGCCGCTACATATTCCCGGACAGCGAAGAGAATATATTTGAAGCATTCAGTTGCCTTGTTCATAAGGTGAACTTCATCGGACATACCCACTGGCCTTCGATTATGCTTCAGGAGCAAGACAAAATTATCCTTCATGCGGATCAAACTATCGAGGTGCGGGACGGCCATTACTATCTCATTAACGTGGGGAGTGTGGGCCAGCCGCGTAATTTCGACCCACGAGCCGGATATGCGATCTACGACACCGATGTCGGCAGTCTTGAACTGATCCCGGTCAAATACGACTTCACGGTCACCCAACGCAAGATACTGGAACACCAACTTCCCGGGTTTCTCGCATCTCGCCTGGCAAAGGGGCGTTAACGATCGTGTCCAACCTCCGATCTCGGGTCGAACAGGAACTCATACCGTTCGTAGAAAAGCCCATGCGCTATACCGGCGGTGAGCTGAACATCGTGAAAAAGGATCTTTCACAGGTGTCCCTTCATGGTGTCCTCTGCTTTCCCGAAGTATATGAAATCGGCATGTCTCACCATGGAAGTCAGATACTCTACCATTTGGTGAACGGGCATCCTCGATGGGCGCTCTCACGCAGCTATACGCCGTGGCTCGATGCCGAATCCTTTTTTCGAGAGAAAAATCTGCCGCTCTATGACCTGGAGTATTTCCGTCCGCTTGGCGAAGCGGACTGGCTGGGCTTTTCGGTGCAGTATGAACTCCAGTACACCAACATCCTTACCATGCTCGATCTCTCGGGGATTCCCCTGCGTACCGGCGAACGCAATGAATCACATCCGGTGATAATCGCCGGAGGACCGAGCATAACGAACCCGGAACCAATTTCCGATTTTCTCGATGCGGTGGCGCTCGGTGACGGTGAACAAACGATTGTTCAGATCTGCGAAACCCTGGAACGCGCCAAAGCGCTGTCTGTCGACCGGGGAAAAACCCGGGAAATGCTCTCGGGAATTCCCGGGATATATGTCCCCTCACGCTATGAAACGCAGCGGAAGAACGGCCGAGTAGTCGCAACGTTCGACAAAGCGGTTCGTGCGGCCAAACTGGAGGAGACCGCGCCGGAGAACTATCCAACTCGCCCGATCGTTCCACTGGTCAATGTGGTACACCACCGGCTGTCGGTAGAAGTGATGCGCGGATGTACCCGAGGATGTCGATTCTGTGCCGCCGGCATGCAGTACCGGCCCATACGCGAACGGGCGGTCGGCGATATTCTAGACCAGATTGCCGAAAGTGTCCGAACTACCGGATTCCGGGATGTGGGTCTTCTCAGCCTTTCCACGGCCGATTACAGTCGTCTGGGCGAACTGCTCACCGAGCTGTCATCGATGCGCAAGGATGCGGGAATCCAGGTTGGAATCCCGTCGACACGGATTGACGCAATGGACGAAGAACAATTGGATCGTTTGCGTCAGGTATCCTCCATGTCTTCGTTCACCATTGCCCCCGAGGCCGGATCGCAACGTCTGCGCGATATGATCAACAAAGATTTCACCGAAGAATCCATCCTGAGAACAGTCCGGACACTCCTTGCGAGGAATGTGCAGACCCTGAAGCTCTATTTCATGATCGGTCTGCCCGGTGAAACGTGGGGAGATATAGAAGCGATTGTTCTTCTGGTGCGGAAAATCGCCGACGAGGTCCGGGCAAGAGGGAAACGCCGTTCGGTTAATGTGGCGATTTCTCCCTTTTCTCCCAAACCGCACACTCCGTTTCAGTGGGATGCATTGGATTCCCCGGAACGGCTTCTGGAAAAGAGCCGATTTGTCAAAGCGGAACTTCGATCACTACGCAATGTCAGGGTGTCTTATCGAGATCCACAAATCACCCGGCTCGAAACAGTAATGGCACGCGGCGATCGGGCGGTTGCCGATGTGGTGGAGTCTGCCTGGAGAGCAGGAGCGCGATTTGACGGTTGGGATGAATGTTTCTCGGTCGAACGGTGGGAGGAAGCAGCCCGGAGCCACGAAATGTCCTTTGACCGCTATCTCCAGGCATTCGATGAAAAGGAGACACTCCCCTGGGATGTAGTCTCAATCGGAGTCACAAAAAAGTTTCTCAAGGAAGAGCGCACTCGATCGACAGAGGGCAGTACCTCACCCGATTGCCGAAATGGCGTATGCATGAGCTGCGGAGTGTGCGGCGCGGCCTCAAACCGTTTTGCCGAGTCACGCCCGCCCAGAGCGGTTCTTCCTCGCTCGATTCAATACGGCAGAGCCCCGAGTCGCCGCTTCCATTTCCGCTGGATCTATCGGAAAGGTCGTGAAATACGCTTCCTGGCCCATCTCGACATGGTTGCGATAATTCTCCGTGCCGTATCGGCCGCCCGAATACCGGTGGTTTTCTCACAGGGATACAATCCACATCCGAAAGTGGCATTCGGTCCACCGCTGGGGATGGGCATTATGGGAGAGCGGGAAGCGTTCGATATGGTCTGTGAAGCCCCGATCAATCGCCCGGTTGACACGCTCGCATCATGGTTGCCCGAGGGTCTGGAGATCGTGGAGATACACCGATTGTCCGAAAAGCCGGTTTCACTGAGCTCATCCATTACAGCCGCGGAATACCGTTTTGTCCCCCCCCCGGACGTCACCCGTGCCGAGTTGCAGGAAGCGATCGAAACCGTCACCGGACAGACCGAACTCATCCGTATCAAGGAGCGCAAAGGAAAGACGGTCGAAAAAGACATGCGCCCCTTTATCCACGACCTGGAACTTGTGAATACCGAGACACCCCCTGCCCTGCGCGCCCTCCTCTCGGCAGCCCCTGGCAAGACCTGCCGCCCCGACGACCTCCTGTCGTTCTTCCCCCTGCGCCGCCCCACAACAGATTATTTGATAACGCGGGAGCGGTGTTTTGCGGCCGAGGAGAGTGGGTTTTACGGGATCTAAGAGGTTTTGACTGCAACTGGTTTTTGGGCACGACGGAACACGCTGGGCCTATAACGGACATATCGATAGTCTGCTAATCCAGACATGCTAACGCACCGCGTATTTCGGCTTTGCGCCGGAGAAAAATGAGCGATTCTGATCAGACCTGGTGTCTGTATGGTATTGGCTGTTATCCAGTTCTCCTCATAAGAAAGGCTGTCAATGCCATTCGCTCATTATGTCAAACTATCGCTAGGCGGCACTATTCTGATATCCCTGATGCGATGTGGTAGTGTTAACAATCCCGAAGAATGCGCAGAAATTGCGGCAAATGGGACCGTCACTTGTATTGGTTATTCTTCCGAAGATTCCAGCATCTCGGTTTCTTTCTTCAACGAAGTCTCCCATTGTCCTTCCGAATTG
>CAZEMW010000240.1:4893-6056 GCA_964513105.1 uncultured Fibrobacterota bacterium | reverse complement strand
GTGAAGAACGGGTCGTGCAATTAAGCAAGTATTTCGACTGGTACGGCGAGGATTTCGTGAAAGGATACTTACCGGAGGAAGGATACGGGGCTCATGATCCATCGATCCGAGCATCCCTGCATTTCATCGCGGGATACCTTGAGAACGCCGATGCGGAGTATCTTCGTACGGGCGAGTATCGCGTCTCTTTTTTCAAATACGACTGGTCTCTGAACGAGCAGAAATGAAGAGCGCAGGGTCTGGGACCTTCAACGGTTTCGGTACGCAAGTATGCTCCGAGGTAGTATGGTTCGTGTATTAGCGGTGAAAACGCAAAAACGCCGGTTCATGACCGGCGTTGTAAACTCATTGCTCAAAGACGGTCGTTCGATTGTCAGAAAACCGTCAACCCTCCGTGGTACAGAAATTTGAACTCCGGATCGTCGAAATCCGGACCGGTGGTCACGACGCCCGGCCCCGCACCGGCAAACACCGACAGCCAACTGGTAATGTTCCATCCCACCGTGGCTCTGAACGCTCCCAGCCTTCGGACGGTCGAGTTTTCCTGATCAATGTCTTCCGGGTCTGCGAGAGTCATTTGTCCGACATCCAGTTCAAGGTAGGCTGCGGCAATTGGTATGTGGTATCCCCAGAACCAGGCCGAACTGACAGCCTGTTCAATATCGGAATCCAGATCGGCGCCTCCGACGGTGACAACTGAGTGGAAATTGTTGGCGATCGTTTTTGCTCCGAGGTTCACTCCGGAAAAGTTACTTCCGTAGGCAACGGCGGAAATCTTACCATTCTCGGCGATATTCACAAGGCCCAGCGGAACGCCTTCCATTTCTCCGGTAATGTTGACAAGGCCGACCTGCAAACCCTTGAAATCACCCGATATGTTGACCGTGCCGAATTGTGCCCCGATAAATCTCCCACGAGTCACGTTTACCACTCCGGCACTCTGAAGACCCGTGAAGTCCCCTTGAACCACATTCACAATACCAACGCTCTGCATACCTTCGGCCCGGCTGCCTACCACGTTGACGATACCGCTCGCCTGGTTCCCTTCCATGGTACCGCCGACTACGTTCACCAAACTACTTACCTGATAACCGTCAACATCGGAACGCACTACGGAGACCGCACCCGCAAGGGCGGCCCCACGAAGATCTTTCATGTAGCTG
>CAZEMW010000240.1:0-4883 GCA_964513105.1 uncultured Fibrobacterota bacterium | reverse complement strand
CGCGTTTCCTGTCCGGCCGGTTGTTATCGGGTACGCAAGTGTTAGCGAAACCGGAACTTCCTGCGCAACAGATCCTGCAGTAAGGGCAAAGACAATCGAGAATACCGACACCACTCGCCGTATCATACGTTCTCCTCAGGGAATCACATTCAGATTGTTTCGAGAACGTACAAGAGAAGCAAGTGCCGTGCCGTGAGCACGGCGTTGTCGGTACCTTCGCCTATTCAGCGATTTCGGAGGTGTTGCTTAACGTCATTGTGACGCCAATGGACGCGGTGGATTTGAGGCGAGGATCGGGATCGATCTCACGGTCGTAGAGGAACTGAAGGCCCAGGACAACCTGAAAGTACTTTGTCAGGTTCACCGTAAGATCATTCTGCCAGTCTATGTCGGGATACCGGAACTCGTCTCCTTCGGAATCCACGCGATACAAGGTCTCAAACACTTTCAAAAGACTTCGAAACTTTGTGCGCCCGTCGGCATCATTGGCCTGAAATTCAGTCGAAAGCTCAAGCCCGAGATTGTTTGTGGTCATGGTGTCCAGCGTGCGATCGATGGTTTGCCGGGCGCCGGCACCAAGGCGAAGGTCCCAGGTGACGCGATCCCGCGAAATGAGGTCTCGTGCCGCACCGATTGTCTCAGTGAGTTCGACAGGGTTGAAGTACGTGTCTTCCTCGTCTCCCTCATTGAAGAACTGTGAAACGAGGCGAAAGGCAACATAAGGATCAATCCAGGCATCGAGCGTGAGTTTCAGAAGACTCTCAAAGTCTATCAGGTCGAGCGCTTTTTCGCTCTCCCAATCCTCCCAGTCGGAGTCGGGGTCACTGTGGGTCATGCCGTACTCGAGTTTCAACAGGTTTTCCCATCGGACGCTCGGACTGAATGCTCGAGAAGCGCCTGCCGTCGCTTTGGTGGTCCACGAAATGTTGTTTGTTTCCTCTCCCGCCCAGTTTTTTGAGTACACTCCGAAGTTCATGAGTGCGGACAAGTCGAGGGTCAGCTCCCACTTCGGATCGATATCAACGGTTCCTTCACTAGAAGAGGTCTGGGCGCATATCGGCCCGAAGATACCTCCCAGGACTAGGAGCATCGGCAGGACTGGAAATCGATTTCTCATTTCATTTCTCCTTCGATTACAAAACTTTTTAGGCACTGTGCGGTTATCACCAATGCCGTATAGAAGAGTACCAAATATAATTGTGGTTCGCTTATTGGGGGAGGGGGTGATACAAGTCTTCGTGGTTTTCGTCTTCTATCATTGACCGGGCCGGTATCGGAGTGCACCGCTAAAAGGATCCTGAGCATACTGTTCACATAAGGTAACGAGCACGTCGCTATGGGTGATTCCCACGTTCATTACCGTGTCATTTCCCCCATAGTAAATAATAATAGAACCATTGGTCCCCTCAATCGCTCCACACGTAAAAACGACATTGGGAACATGCACGTAGTCCTCATCGGAAGTGCGGCAGTCGGACCGCGATGGAAACAGTATCGGTATTGATGAGACCTTCGGCAGGGAGGGCTCTTCGAGATCGTGAAGGGCGACGCCCAGAACATATGGATTGCCGTCCATTGTGGTTCGAACACCGTGAAACAGGTTGATCCACCCTCGATCGGTTTTCAAGGGCGGTGCCCCCGGCCCTATCTTGTCGGAAAACGCGCTGGGACCGTGTCCGGTCTGCATAATCGGGCGTTGGGCAACGCTCCACCGCCCGGCACGCCAGTCGTCGGAATACGCAATGCGAATACGGGTGAACACGCCGCCGACATCACCCTCGGTAACATCATTGGGACGCATCAGGGCAACATATTTGCCCCCGATTTTTTCCGGAAACAAAACCACATTTCGCATGTCGCTTTCGAGCATCGGGCCGTAGCGAGTGAACTGTTTGAAATCTTTTGTGACGGCCAGCGAAACCCGAACCCGGTTTTTCTTTTCGGCGTGATATGCACTGTAGGTCACCGCATATGAATCACCAATTGCGGTAATGCGGGGATCCTCCACACCACCGGCCTCGTCGTCGACCACTCGAGCCCCCTCGATCCCCGGGGCAAACTGGTCGTCTGTGGTTGCGGGAAGAAGCGCGGGGGAGGGATCGATTCGCCAGTCCGTCACCCCATCGGCACTGCGGGCAAGGCCCAGAACACTCTTTCCGCACCGCAGGTGCGAGCGAAACAGCATCACGGTATCGTCGCCAAGCTTGGTCACCCCGGCATTGTGTACCGTCGTCACCTGAAGTCCCGGTTCCATCCAGACCCTGTTCACATCGCGAGCGGTGACAATCGGGTTATGGGGATATCGTGCAACCGGATGATTGAGAGAGACCTCAGCCGAGGTACCGTCGGGGAAAACCACCGGTCGTGAAACGATATCCATGCCCGTTATCCTTTCATTGCGCTCAGGCTCTTCTCCAGTTTTTCCAGGTTGAGAAGAAGCCCCTCATACTTTTCTTTTTCGCTCTTGACTACATGGTCGGGCGCCTTTTTCAGGAAATTCTCATTTTCCAGACGTTTTTTCGCACCGGTCACGAGATTATTCATACGCTCAATCTCTTTTGTCAGTCGATCAATCTCGACTTGACGATCGATAAGTCCCTCGAGTTCGAGACTTACCTCGGTGCCCTTGACCACTGTCTGCCCGGCCAACGAAGGTTTTTGGGCTTCAACCCCGATCTCCGATTCCGACAGCTTCGCGAACATGTTGATCAAAGCCGACTGAGAGGCCAGCCAGGATGCGATTCCCGGGTCTTCCGGGCGAATCACGGCCCGCCCCTTTTTGTCGGGAGGGACGTTGTTCTCGGCACGAATAGTGCGCAGTCCTACTATTATTTCCTTAAGCAATTCAAACCGGCTCTCCTCATCCTTGTCCCGAAGGCTCTCATCGGCCCGAGGGAACGAGGATTCCATAATGGATTCATTGTCGGTGAGATCCTCGTACGACACCATCTGCATCAAATAGCCCCAGATCTCTTCGGTAATGTGCGGCATTACGGGATGCAGAAGTTTGAGTATGCAGCCCAGCACATAACTCGACAACTGCAAGGCAGTTTCTTTTGCCTGAGGATCGGCATCACCATACAGATCTCCCTTTTTGGCTTCAATGTACCAGTCACAGAAATCGTGCCAGGTGAAATCGTAGAGAAGACGACACATTTCATTCAGTCGATATCCGTCAAGTGCGGATCGTGCTCCGGCGATCGTGGCGGTGAGTCGGCTGAGTATCCAGATGTCTTCAGCTTTCAAGCTCTCCTTGTCGGGCAATCCGGAAAAACTCCGCCTGGAGTCGATATTCCCCAGGAGAAATCGTGAGGCATTCCAGAGTTTGTTGCCGAAATTCCGCCCGATATCAAACGTGTCCTTGGCAAGGAATACATCGGCCCCTTGCGCGGTTATCATTACCAGCGAAAAACGAAGCGCGTCGGCGCCGTACACCGAGATGATTTCAAGCGGGTCGATAGAATTGCCCAGCGATTTGCTCATCTTTCGACCGGTTTCATCGCGGACCGTGCCGTGCAGAACAACATTGGTGAATGGTAGATCTCCGGCGAAGTGGTATCCGGCCATTATCATTCGGGCTACCCAGAAGAACAGGATCTCCGGTGCGGTGGCAAGCGTGTCCGTCGGGTAGAATTTTTCCAGTGTATCGGTCTTGTCGGGCCAGCCCATAGTCGAAAATGGCCAGAGCCATGACGAAAACCAGGTGTCAAGAACGTCTTCGTCCTGCCGAAGTTCCGCTGATTTACATGACGGACACGCGTCCGGGGTCTCTTCGGAGACGATTATTTCAGGACAACTCGTGCAGTACCACACGGGTATTCGGTGACCCCACCAGATCTGACGGGAAATGCACCAGTCACGAATGTTTTCCATCCATTCGAGATACGTCTTGCGCCAGCGCGAAGGGTAAAAGGTGACCTTGTTGTCATAGGCCGCTTTGAGCGCGGGTTCGGCCAGCGGTTTCATTTTCACAAACCACTGGTCCGAGTAGTTGGGTTCCACCACCGTATGACACCGGTAGCAATGTCCGACCGCATGCGTGTGCTTCTCGATCTTGTCGCAGAGTCCCGCCTCTTGAAGATCCTTCACCACGGCTTTGCGGGCTTCGAAACGGTCCATGCCCTGATATTTCTCGGGTATCGGTCCCGTCATGCGGCCGGTCTCATCCATGATGACAATCGGCCGCATTTCGTGACGAAGGCCCATCTGGAAATCGTTTGGGTCGTGGGCGGGTGTCACCTTCACCGCGCCGGTCCCAAAGGAAGGATCCACGAAATCGTCGCTTATCACCGGGATCTCACGCTCGGCCAGGGGAAGGGTGAGGGTTTTGCCGATCATGTTGCCGTATCGTTCATCTTTCGGGTTCACCGCGACCGCCGTATCACCCAGCATCGTCTCCGGACGAGTGGTCGCGACTTCGACATACCCCGAACCGTCGCTGTAGGGGTACTTGAAATGGTACAGTTTTCCCTCAAGTTCTTCGTGCTCAGCTTCTTCGTCGGAAAGAGCAGTCTGGCATCGCGGGCACCAGTTGATGATGTATTTCCCGCGATAGATGAGTCCTTCATTATACAGGGACACAAACACCTTGCGGACCGCACGTGAGAGGCCCTCGTCCATGGTGAATCTCTCGCGATCCCAGTCGCACGACGATCCCAGTTTTTTTAATTGATTGCTTATAGTGGCGTGATACTCTTCTTTCCAGCCCCAGACTTCCTTGAGGAATTCTTCACGTCCGAGCTGGTGGCGGTCCTTCCCCTGCTGAGCCAGTCGGCGTTCAACAACATTCTGGGTGGCGATCCCGGCATGATCGGTTCCCGGCATCCACAAGGCCTCAAATCCGTCCATCCGTTTGTACCGGATCAGTATGTCCTGAATTGTGT
>CAZEMW010000239.1:0-6061 GCA_964513105.1 uncultured Fibrobacterota bacterium | reverse complement strand
GGATTACGAGCACGCTCAACAGTGGAGCAAAGCAGCCGATGCGTACGAGTTGCTGGCTTCCCGCTATTCTCAATCCCCAAAGGCAAAAGACGCATTGTTCAATGTCGGATTCTGTTACGAGAAAATGGGACGGTTGGACAAAATGGCCGAGGCGAACGAGCGGTACTCTCGGCTCTATCCGGGTGAAAAAGATGTGGAGCTGATGCTGCTTCGTTCCGCCAAGTTCTACATGAAGGCGGAGATGTACGAGAAAGCTGCCGGTGCATACAAGAACTTTGTCTGGCGTTATCCTCGAAGTCCCAAAACGGTAGAAGCGCATTACCATATTGGTAAATCGTATCTCGCACGGGGGGATGTTCCCAATGCATTGCTGGCTTTCGAGCAGGCGCAACAGCAGAACAGCAATCTTGAGAAAGTCGGGTTGGAAAACAATCCGTACTATGCCGCCGAGGCTGCCTACCAGGTAGCGGAAATGAAACGGGAGGACTTCCGGGTAATCGATTTCAACGTCTCCGCTGAAGAGATGGACGACGTGCGAAAACGCAAGAGCGAGTATATGACCACCGCCGCCCAGGCGTATCAGGGGGTCGTAAAGAACAAAAGCGAACGAATGTTCGAGGCCGGGTATCGGATCGGCGACATGTATCGCACTTTCGCCATGCAATGGCATGATCAACGACGTCATGAGAAAGACCCGATCAAAGCCGCTCTTGCGGAAAAAGATATCGCGCTGATTTCGGCAACTCTCATGGAAAAAGCCATGCCGCCGTTGACCAAAATGATTGAACTGGCTTCCGGTCTGGATTCGATACCGTCCGGCCAAAAAGTCTGGATTGACTCTTCGAAGCAGTTGCTTACCCGGGCTCCTCTTGTAGGCGGGAGATATATACAGAACGGTATAAAAGCGATGTACGAGGCGCCGATCCCGCGGGAGATACGTTCCAAACCTCTGTACCACTACCAGTATCTGCGGCAGCTAAATCAAACTCTGACACCTCTTAAGACGCAGGCTCAGCAGTATTACCTCGAAGCTTACAAGAGCCTGGAATCCGCCGGGGTCCCCGACAGCGGTCGTAAGCCGGTCCTCAGCGAATTTGCGCATGTAACCTACAAGATCGCCAACGACTACGACAAACTGGCCGAGCAGATCTTGATGGGTATGGACAAACTTCCGGGAAACCTTTCCGAAGCCGAACGGGAGGAGCTTATCTTTCAGTTCGAAGACATGGTATTCGAGCTCCAGGATAAGGCGCTGTTCGCGTATGAAGACGCCCTGGCTTTAATGAAACAGGAAAAGGCACAAAACACAAAATGGTATTCAAGAACCCTGAAGCGCCTTGCTCGACTTGACCCTGAGAAGTACGGAAAGAATTTTTATGAACCGGTAGTTCTCTCTACCGACTCAACCTGGATAGTCCGATCGGACAGTGTGGGCGACTGGACCACTGAAAAGGTAACAGAAGAGGGCTGGTGGTATGCCAAGGAACTTGACCGCACGTACCGTCCGGCAAAACTGAAGAAGGCTCCTATTCTCTGGCACCCCGGAGAGACGACTCGTGAAGCATACTTTCAGAAATACCTTTTCGTTCCGGGCGAGCCCAGAGAGGCCGGGCTGTACTATGGGGTGTTCGGCGCCTACGAACTGTTTCTTAACGGAATGCTGGTATCTTCGGACACCTCGGTTTCACGCGGAATCGGACGGGTGGACAGCATTACCGGGTTGGAATCGCTGCTCAAGGGTGGCGACAATCTTCTGGCTTTGAAGGTTACGGCTCCGGACTCAATGAGAAATGGAATAACAGCCGAACTCCGCATGCTGGTGGATACAACCGAAACCTTCGAATCAACCGTCGAAGCCCCGAAAGCGAGGCGAGCCGTACCGAAGGTCGCCAAACCCGCAATGGACAGCGCGACGGATTCTTTGAAGAACACGGCTGAGGTAGTGGACACAACTTCGGGCGCAACGCAGGAGAGTGGCGATTTCGCTGACCGGAAGCCTGCGGCGGTGGAAAGCGCGAAAGAACTGGACCAGAAAATCGTCGAGTACAAGTCACGCACCCAAAACGCCGCTCAGGATATCCGGAAAGAAAGTATCGAGGTCCAGAAACTACGGATACGCTCCGAAAACCTCGACGAACAACTGGACACGCTCAAAAAAGAAATCGCGGCGCTGAAGGCTCAGGAGTAAACTGGGATCCGGACGCGAAAGAGTATTCTACATTTACCCCAGGTTTCGCAGCCGACACACGGCATTCTGCGCAAGCGGGTGGACAGTACTCAGGAGCGTAAAGCGATGCGGTGCCCGGGCACCGAACGGTTCCTGCTCCAATGTAGCGAATCGTTTCCAACTACATGGATGAATTCGAACTTCGAGTACGCTTGCCTGAGAAATCTTCGCCTCGGGTACGGAAAAGGGATTTGCGCCTTGGGATCTCATCTCGACACAAATCCCTTCGTGACAAACAGCATTGAAGAACCTTATGCCTTCTGCATGACCACTTCCACTTTGTGTTTCTTACCGTCCTGGAAAATCGGCAGAACGTTACCCTCGATCTCTTCACCGTCTACGGTGACCTCGAGCCGTTCGGCTTTTTGGAGTTTGTACGGATTTGTAATATGAATGTCGTAGGTTGCGCCTCGGAACTTACGACTGATCCGGGCCTCTTTCCAGTGCTCCGGGAAACAGGGATCAACCAGGAGTCCATCGAGCTGTGGCCGTACTCCGAGCATCCACTCCCACACCACAATGAGATTCCACGCTGCGGTGCCTGTTGCCCAAGAGTGAGATCCTTCGCCCGGATTATCGGATTCCTCGGAATAGATAAACTGACACCGCACATATGGCTCTATTTTGTACAAAGCCGGGTCTTTCGCCCGGGTTGTCGGCATCATTTTGTTCAGGATGTCGTAAGCCATATTGCCGCGGCCCAGATAGCATTCCGCCCAGATCCGCCACATCGAGGAGTGGCCGAACACGGCCGCATTCTCTTTTGTACCCGGAGCAAACCGGGAGATGATCCCGACGCGAGAGTATGGTTTCTTATAGGCCGGGCCGAATGTTTTCGCTCCGAGTGGGCTGTCGAGCAGCGAATGCACCGATTCCATGGCCTGAACGGCTCGATCTTCGGGCGCCGATGCACTTACCACGGCAAAGCTATTGACGTTTGACCAGATTTTGCCTTCTTTTTCGGACGACGTACCGATAATGGTTCCGTCGTCGTGCGTGGCCCGGCGATACCATTTGCCGTCCCATCCATATTTGTTCAGGGCTTTCCGAAGAGAGGAAACCCGACGTTTCAGGTAGGTGAGGCGCTTTTTGTCGCCTTTATGCTCGAGTGCCGGATAGAAAAGCTCTATGCAGTGAACCGCCCATCCCGCAAGCATGAAACTTTCACCTTTGCGTCCGTTCCCGGCCTGATCGAGAGCATCGTTCCAGTCGGCTTTCAGGATGAGAGGCAGACCGCGTTTTGAGAACTGACTGAAGAAGAAGTCGAGGCCATGCTGCAGATGGTCGTATATTGTTGCCTTTTTCTTTCCGTTTGTGTGCGCATAGGGAGTGATTTCGTCAAGAATTGAGAAGTCTCCGGTCTCCAGAATGTATCGTGACACAATGAACAGAGGATTGATTGGGTCGTCGGAGTGATATGTCTGTGTCCCGCTCATCGAAATGAAATTTCCGCCGTGCGCATATGAGCCGTCTTCGAATTGCCAGATCATAATTTTGTTTACAAGATGTCTGCGAACCCAGTCGGGTTCGGACGGGAGGCGATAAACCGCATCTTGACACGCATCACGCACCCCAAAATTGTATATACCGAAATAGCAATATCCGGTATTCCGATTCCACCAGGCGAGATTCCCGGCCTGATATTTAAACCAGTTGTTGATACAGACGTTAAGGTTGTCGTCGGGGGTTTCAATTTTCGGCGTATTGAGGACCTTTTCCCAGTACTTCTTTGTGCTTTCAAGGGTCTTTCGTGCGGCTTCCGGAGTGCCGTATTTGTTGACGTATCGTGTCGGGTATTTTGTATTCTCGGGGATGGTACCCAGCATGACAACGTATTCGGTTGAGGCACCGGCGCGCAGGGTAAAATCATGTTGCAGCGCGTGACAGGCGTCACGGCCGGTTGAGGCGTTTTTCCCGAGGCGACCGTTGGCGCATGCTTCCGGATCCGTGAGGTCTTTGTACAAACCTGTGAATGCATACCGATCTCCCTCGTAGCCGGTCACTCGTGCACTGCTGCGCATAAACGCCGCCTTATCAAAAGGGATGTTGTTGGCATCACTGTTTGCCGCCTGCCATCCTCCCACGTATTTCACCCATTGGGTGCTTCGGGTAAAGAGCGCGTCCTTGTTGAATTCCTGTCGGTTAAACATGAGATAGAACTCGCGCCAGGACGTATCCTCCCACCAGTTCCCGAGAGCGATTTCCGCATAGTTCATCGCTCTGATTTTACGGGTCTTTTGGGTAGTGTTGGTTATTTTCACGAGCCACAGTTCAAGAGGATCCCCGTTCATCGGCACAAAGTAGGTGAGTTCGGTTTCGATCCCCGCCAGGGAGGATTTGATGGTGTTGTATCCGAGCCCGACCCGGCATTCCCAGGAATCCATTGGACGAGTCGGGGGAAAGCCGTTTGCACACCAGTATTTGCCACTGTCTCTATCGATAAGGTACACGAATTTGCCTACGGTATCTCTCGGGACTCCGTCTATGTGCCATCGAGTGATTCGCCCAACAGAGGGATCGTCCTGAAAACTGTAACCGCCGCCCAGATGGCTGCAGACGTAGCACCAGGAGCCGTTGGTGAGCACATTCATCCAGGGACGGGGGAGGGAAGGTTCGGTTATGACGAATTCGGTTCCGTCTTCGTTGAAATAGCCGAAGTTCGATTGATACAGGGCCATGCGGTCACCTTTCCGTGGATCAAAGTTCCAAAACATCTGTCGGCAAACCCATCAAAATACATCACTGCAAATAAATGCAACGCACGTGGATCGCAGCGATATGGAATATATGTTTACCGGGGATCGAGTGAAAATGGGTTATATTATGTGCTGTACTCAATTTGAGTGTCAGATAAACCGCACGAATCGAAATAATGCTCGGCATGATACCCCGGTCCGGGGTGAGGAGCGATTATTTGCGTACTTTGCCTGCCGATGAGTGTACAAAAAAAAGCACCCGGCGGGAAAGAGAAACGGTATACCCGAAAGGAGAGGCGGAGTGCTGATTAGATCATTGGGAATCCTTACAATTTTCGCTATGAGCGTTGCCGCGGGGGTGACGCTGGATATAGACGTGACCTCTGGTGAGGAAGAGATCAAAAACCTTATAGATTTCTACGGTCCGTCGGAAATCCATCGAACCAACGAGCAGCTTCAGGATCTCAACCCTCGCTACGTTACCTACTATTCCGTGGGTGCCGGGAACGCCGAGAAAATACGTGAATTCGGCTACGAGCTCATCCCGTCCCTGTCGCAGGAAGACTCGGCCGGAGCTTTCGATATTGTTTCGGAAGGGAAAGAATATGGAGTTGAGCACTATGTCCTCTGGACCGAACCCAATCGTACCTGGCCCGACTGGGGCGGGGCCAACAACTGGCTCACCGACACCACTTGGGAAAGCTTTATCTATCATGCGGCAGGGGTGATGCGCGGAGCTCGGGAAGCCGATCCCGAATGCCTCATTTCGGCTCCTTGCATCACCACCGACCCCAAAGATGCACAGTGGTTTTATCACGTACGACAGTTCCTGGATTCGATGAGGGCCTGGAATATACCGGTTGATTATGTCAATGTGCATCCACCATGGGAACCTAACGATGTGCTGTCCATATCGGGGCTGGCAAAGGCATATGCCAACCTGGCTCCCGACCTGGGCATCAAGGGAATTTCTGTCGGAGAGTATCCCTTTTTTGTCGACGAAAATGCTCGCCACGTTCGCTTCTTTGCCGCTTTTGAGACCGCCTGGAACTGCGAATTTGCCTGTAAGTCCAGTTACTGGAATATGGGAGCAAATTCAGGACTTTCCACCAGTCAGGGTAAATTGAAACCGGTATAC
>CAZEMW010000238.1:0-6061 GCA_964513105.1 uncultured Fibrobacterota bacterium | reverse complement strand
GTCCCGAGCGGAGTCGAGGGAGGGGAAAGAGCTGTATGCGTAAGGTATTGTGTGAGATTGGCTTACAAAAAGCGCAGGGGTATCCGGTGTGATACCTTGAGCCTTTTTGTAAGTTAAGATCGTGCAATAGCTTACGCGGAATGCCGTGTGTCGGCCGCGAAACTTGGGCCAAGTTGGCCGGGCGAGAGTGAACCGGATGCATAAGGTGTTGTGTGAGGTTACCTTACATGAAACAGCGTGATTAAGGCGGAGGTACCACAAACATATTTGTAAGGTAAGCTTTTGCAACGGTTTATGCAGAAAACCGGAAGTCGGCTGTCGATTCTGGGCCATGTCTCTGCCTGAGTGCCGTCTCCGGGGGTAACCGGTTTTAAGCCCGAATTTATTTTGGACAGGTACGTTCCTGAATCTCCGACAGAGCATTAGCCCAAGTTTCGCAGTCGAGAGCGAACAGCTTACGCAGAATGCCGTGAGTCGGCTGCGAAACTTGGGTTGGAGCCGAGGCGCACTACGGTATACGAAGCTTGCCGAAGTGCCGATTATCCGGCTACGCCGGATTAGCATTATACAAAAGGATGCGGCAATGCCGGCAACAAAACTCTCCATACCCGACACGGCGCTTGAACAGTCCGCCTTTCTTCAGGTGCTCGCGGCACTAAAGGGGGACGGACTTTGGAAAGCGCCCGAAGAAGACACTCGTTCGTTGAGCGAGAAAGAGATAGAAATCCTTGAACGGCAGGGAAACTGGGCGGAAAACTGGGCGACGGTGAAGGTGGTTCGGAAATTCAATCCATCATTTATCCGCCAGAGCTGCTTCCGGGGAGACTGCGTGATCGGATTGCTCGACGGGACCCCGGTGGATGTCGGTTTCGGCCCGGAGCTTCCTTCGGGGATCGTTCGAAGCACCATAATTGATTCGGTGGTGTCGTCGGGGTGTTGTGTTCGGGATGTCGGTCTTATTTCGCGCATGGTGGTCTCAAAAGGGGCTACCATAATGGGGGTGGGATCAGTAGCGGCCGGCACGAATTGCAGGTTCGGCACCGGGATCGAGGTTTCCCTTGGTCTTGAAACGGGAGGGCGTGAGGTCGGTCTGTTTCCCGAGCTGTCGGTTGAGCTGGCTTACGAGGTCGCCACTCGAAAAAAAGACTCAGTACTGCAGCAGAAATATGCCGATTTCGTTCAATCGTACGTCGAAAGAACGAATACTCCGTTCGGGGTGATCGGTTCCGATACCCGTGTCCTGAATACCACCTCCATACGAGATTCGTTTATCGGTCCGCATGCGGTTGTGCAGGGAGCTCAAGTCATTGAGAATTCAGCCGTTCTCAGCACGAAAGAGGAAACCACTTTTGTCGGAAACGGGGCGATCGTCCGGGATTCGGCGGTGCAGTGGGGCTGCCGGGTTACCGACATGGCGATTGTGGAGAAATCGGTACTGGTTGAGCACTCACATGTTGAGCGGCACGGCAAAGTGACCGAAAGTGTCATCGGCGCCAACACCGGAATTGCCGAAGGTGAAGTGACCGCATCGCTGGTTGGTCCGTTTGTCGGGTTCCATCATCAGGCCCTCCTCATCGCAGCCATGTGGCCAAAGGGAAAGGGGAATGTCGGCTATGGCGCGAATGTTGGCTCCAACCATACCGGAAAAGCACCTGATCAAGAGTTGCGCTGTGGAGAGGGAGTTTTTTTCGGGCTGAGTGTCAATGCAAAATATCCGCTAAACCTCGAAGAGTCCCCCTATTCCATAATCGCTACAGGTGTGGATATGGCCCCACAGAAAATATCCTTTCCCTTTTCTCTCATAAACACTCCCTCCCGTAGCTACGAAAGCGTGTCACCGGGGCATACCGAATTGTTCCCCGGATGGGTCCTGAGTAATAATATGTATGCTCTGATGCGGAATCGGGCAAAGTTCCGTAAACGGAATCGGGCTCGAAGATCGAATATTCCCGTGGAGATATTCCGTCCGATAATTGTCGACATGATGATTCGGGCCAGAGACCGTCTTATGCTTGCCCCGGAAGGAAAACCGATCTACACGGCGAAGGATATCGAGGGCCTGGGGAAGAATTTCATAACCCGAAGAAGCTGTCGAACGGGTATCGAGGCGTATAATCTCTTTGTCGAGTATTATGCTTTAGCGGCCCTGAAAACTCGTGTCGCGAACATGATGAAGAGAGGGGATGCGAAATCGGCGGCGATGATATATGCAGAGGATCCCGAAGACGTAAACTGGACTCATGCCCGCGGGGTTCTCGAACTCGAGGGGTACATCGAACGCCCGGTCGGGGAGAACCTTCAGAAGCTGATCACACTGCAGGCGCGCATTGAGAGTACCACGCGAACTGCGAAGGAGCGTGACGACGGACGAGGCGGCAGTGTGATCGATGACTACGCCGAGGTGCACAAACCGGCCGCCGAGGATCCGATCGTTCTCCTGGTCGCCGAAGAAACCGAAAAGCTGAAAGCGTACGTGGAGACGCTGCTGGATAATCTTCCTCCCGGTGTCGAGTAAGTGGTTACACCGGCAAGAGGGCTATGCGTCTATACTGAATTCCACCCCAGTCATTTTTTCCGACAGCTTCCACAACCGCTCGGCAAGGTAGCGATCGTATGATCGGCCGCTTGATCTGTCGATTTTCGGGGTTCCGCGCAATCCGAGAAACGATGACGGCCCGATGTATTCTCCGCCGTGTGCTTCCGGATGGGCGGATGCGAACACGAGGGGAAGACTGCCCTGATCGGGTGGCTGAGCCACACTGTCTCGGAAAAGCCCCCAAACCGCTACGGCAAATTCCGAATCGCCCCTTTTTTCGGCACGTTTCTGGAATTTTGTGTCGGCGAATCCCGGGTGACAGGCCAGGGCGGAGGTATCGATTCGGGCGAGTTCGAATTTGCGATTCAGCTCGTAGGCAAAGAGTATGTTGGCCAACTTGCTGGCGGCATACGCGCGAAAGGGTCCGTACTCCTGCTCCCAGTTTGGGTCGTGAAATCGGATGTTTCCCATTTTGTGGGCTCCGCTGCTCACGGTAACGACGCGGGAGCCGGGGGTGCCCATGAGTTGGGGCAGGAGAAGTCCGGTCAGGGCGAAATGCCCCAGGTGATTCACCCCGAACTGCAGCTCGAACCCGTCCTTCGTTTTGCTGTACGGGGGAGCCATTATGCCTGCGTTGCAGCAGAGAATGTCGAGTTTTGTCCACCGTTTCGGAAAGGCGTCGGAGAGTTCTCGCACGGAAGAAAGATCGGACAGGTCAAGATTCATGGTGGTCACCACTGCCGAGGGGAACTCCGCTTTTATGCGGGCCTGGGCTTCCGCGCACCGGTGAGAATTTCTGCACGCCAGGATCACCTCGGCTCCTTTCATGGCCAGGAACTTACTTGTAAACAGCCCGACCCCACTATTCGCTCCGGTGACCAGAGCTACTTTCCCCTCGAGTGACGGTATGTTCTCTCGTACCCACTGCTTCGCCGACGACATAGTCTATGCTCCCCTTGTTTTTTACACGAATGCGAAGAATCACAAAATATAAAGCAAACATCAAGCCGGTTGAATGCGGCCATGGCAGGCATACTGCGAATTTAGAATCGACCTTGATCGAAAAGGCTCCGAGAAACTATTTTATCACGTCTGTCGAGCAATTCGAAACGATTGCAATTCAGAAACCACGGAAAAGAGAACGCCGAACCGGGTACGCTGGTGAGGCATTTGCGTATACTAAAATCTCCGTGGGCCAGTAACTCAGCGGTAGAGTATCGGCCTTTTAAGCCGAGAGTCGATGGTTCGAATCCATCCTGGCTCACCATAGTTCAACTGAAAGCACCCGTCCCCGGGCCCCGGGGACGGGTTTTTCGCATTATGCGGAGATTCTGGTTTTGTGCAGTTCCTTTTTGGGGCTAAAATTCTGAATTCAGGTCAGTTACATCGCTTCCGACCGACCGCATGCGTACGTCCTGAAGTATCCGGCGTTGCGCTGAGTAATTGCGGGCCACAAATCGTACTGTTTCCGTATGGAAATTACAGCATATAAAACAGCATGGAACAAAGGGACCTTTCCCGGTTTCGAAGACTGGCGGAAGAACCGCCCGGAACGGGCGTGTTTTCGCGGACTTGCCGGGAGTGCTGATTCCTTTCTGGCCGCCGAAGTATTCGAGTCCACTCAAAGCACTGTTCTGGTGCTCGTGCCCGACGGCAAGCGGGTTGATGTGGTTGCCGAGGAGTGCGGGATGCTTGTGGGGGAGGATCGCGTCGCCACCTTCCCCTCGCGCGATGCCATTCCCTATAACATGAAATCACCGTTCGGCCCGGTCGTGGAGAGTCGGTTTGCCTGTCTCTCAGACCTCATGTCCGGAAAAGAGCGGGTCGTTGTGGCTCCTGCCGCAGTTCTGCTTCAGAGAGTACTTCCTTCAAAGACACTGTTCAATCGCGTAATCCGCCTGCATGTCGGCCAGGAAATCGAGATGGGGACCCTGGCCCAGTGGCTTACGGAGAACGGATTTCGACGCGAAACAACTGTTGAGAATCTCGGTACGTTTGCCATTCGTGGCGGGGTATTCGATATCTATCCGTTCATGATGGATAACCCGATCCGTCTTGAATTCTGGGGCGATACCATCGAGTCGATCCGTCGGTTCGACATTTTCACCCAGAAGTCTCGTCGCGCGATCGAAGAGGCTGAGATCTTCCCGATGGGTGAGTTCGCGCTCAGTGATGAAGCGATCGATGAAGCTCTCGAGGCGATGCGGGAGTATGCCGACGAGCAAGATATCGATCCGACCGGCGTCAACAACCTCGAGCACTCCTGGAAGCAGCTTCATGACCGCGAGGGAATCGAGTGGTTCTACCACTGGTTTGCACTTCCGAAAGCAACCCTTCTCGACTATCTTCCATCATCGACAACGATTATGTGGGACGATATCCTGCAGATCGATGGCCGGATTGAGGCGGTGGAAGAAAATTACTATCGACATCTGAGTAGAGTCCCCGACGCCTACAAGGGCTTGGTCTCCAAACCGGAGCAGTTGTTGGCCTCGCACGATGAGGTCCTTGAGGATCTTTCTCTATTCCCGATTGTTTTTGCGGGAACGCTGGACCCCGGTGAGGTGGAAAATGAATATCGTGCCGAGATGATCGATCAGCCGTCGTTCCCGACCTCCACAATCGATCCTCTGGTGAACGATCTAACCGATAAAGCGGCCCGGGGAGTCGAAGTCGATATCCTGTGCCCCAATCTTGGGCGTGCGGAACGTCTCATGGATCTGGTGGGGGAACGATGTCCCGACGTAACCATACACATCGGGTATATGGAGCGTGGATTTGTGGACACTATCCACAAACGCGCGGTGTACACCGAAAACCAGATTTTCAGCCGTTCGGAACGCCCAATCCGATTCAAACGCTCCGGCGCCGGCACGCCGATTACCGGGTTCGATGCGCTGAATCCGGGCGATTATGTCGTTCATGTGGACCGGGGTATCGGAAAATTTGTTGGGGTGGAGCGGATAAAGACCGGCCGGACCAGCAAAGATTGCATGGCGCTTCAGTTCGCCGGCGGCAAGCTGTACGTGCCGGTCGAGGACTTCAGCAAAGTACAGAAGTATGTCGGTAAGGATTCGTTTCATCCGACACTGTCGAAACTCGGAAGTCCCGCCTGGGAGCGCACAAAACAGAAAACCAAAGAGTCGCTTCGGGAGATGGCTCAGGAGCTTGTTGAGCTGTACGCCAAGCGTCAGTATTTTGAAGGGATCCGGTTTCCGAAAGACTCGAACTGGCAAAAGGAATTTGAAGAATCATTCATTTACGATGAGACTCCGGATCAGGATCAGGCGATAAAGGATCTGAAAAAGGACATGGAGGCCCACACCCCCATGGATCGTCTGGTGTGCGGGGATGTCGGGTTTGGAAAAACCGAAGTTGCCATGCGGGCGGCGGCAAAAGCCGTGTTCTCCGGCTACCAGGTGGCGGTCCTGGCCCCGACAACGATTCTTGTGGCGCAGCATCGTGCCACCTTTGCCGAACGAATGGCCAATTTCCCCGTTAAGATCGGAATGCTGAGTCGGTTCC
>CAZEMW010000237.1:0-6064 GCA_964513105.1 uncultured Fibrobacterota bacterium | reverse complement strand
CCCGGACACCTTCTGATTGGGGACAAGTATGTTGGGTTGGAACAGTTGACAACGGAATCCGATGTGAGGTTTAAAATGCCGATCATAGGTGGATCTGGCCAAAACTACACGCCGGTCGTTGCATACGGCTCAACATACAGAGTTGGGACCGGGCTCTTCACCTGGCCTTTCCTCCGCACCCTGCCGGCTCACTCATGCGCACAGAAGGTCAGGCCGGTGATTCCTGAGTCGGACAGTGATCGATTGCATCTTGCCGGCGGGAATGCATCGAGCATTGAAGGTGAACTCCCATCACAAGCCGACGCCTGGGATTCCGAAATCGCATATGAGTGGACGGAGCAGTGCCTGGGAAGACATATACCCCGCTCAGAAATAACTTGTCAATGGGAAGAGCCGAAGCCTCGGCGCGAGTATCTGAATTCGGGCGATATGCTGAGAAGATGGCGCCCAATGCCCGCCTGGACCGGCTTGGCACGCCGAGAAACAGCGCATATAGAAGCCGAGGATGATCTTTCCGTTTTCGCCGTAGTCCATGAACATCGGCTGACCGCAAGGCGTGACTCCGGTACGGTCTGGAATTTCATAGCCGATGCACGCATTACCGGCGATCCGGTGACCGACGACAAGAACATCTATTTCGGCGCCCACGACGGTTATGTGTACGCGGTGGACCGGGAAACCGGGGCGTTGGTCTGGAGATTCCTTGCCGCCCCCGACGACATTCGCATGGTAGCTTTTAGTCAAGTCGAATCGTTATGGCCCGTTTTCGGTATTGTTCTGCACGAAAACCGCATCTATGCAACCGCCGGACGTCTTCCTGGGCTGGACGGCGGCATTCAGGCATACTGCCTCAATGCATCCGACGGGGCGCTTCTTTGGCACATAGAAAACCTATCCGGCCATGTGGATGAGTCTGTAACCGGGCGGAGTGGGGCCGATATCCGTGACTGCACGGAGGGAGCGGAGATGTCGGACATTTTCAGTTGGAATCTGAACTACGCAATCAATGACCAGCCATACCTTGAAAATGGTCTTCTCATGATTCCCGACTGGCATATCGACATCGACAGTCCGCGAGATACAATCTGGTTTGCCCATCAAATAGGCGACGATTTCGGGAATAATCGACATGACGGAAAATACAAAACGGTGACCGCATCTCAAATGAACAGGTTCACTATTGAGATCGCGAAGAGAACATTGAAGGTCTCGGCGCGGGGGGAGGGGAAGCACCTTGTACACATAACCGATGCACAGGGACGATGCATACTGTCACGTTCCTTGAGCGATTCTCAAGAGAAAAATATTTGCCTCGAGCATCTTCCCGTCGGCGTCTATTTTGCGGTGATTCGCGCGGATGGTGTACGATCGGTGATGAGCCGGAAAATGACTTTTGTCAATTAATCCAATGGAAGGTGTGAGGCTAGAGGGGCGAAGGGGCAGGCTGAAGATGTGGATCGTGCGAAGCTTGATCGGACCTCGGAGGTTGGATACAACGTGGGGAAAGCGTTTTCGCCGCCTTCCTGATCAGAAAGGCTTCGAAACTGCAAAAGAGATGAAACCGATATTCCATAGCTCCCGCTCTTTGTCCGAAAGGAAGGTAACGAAAATGCTCAATTCCACCGGTCCCGGTGCAATACCGAATCCTGCGAATGGACCGACACCGTAGTCGATTATCAAAGGCGGGAAGAGCGCCATGGGGCTGAAGGATATACCGCCGGAGAAGACAAAAAGGCCATTCGGTGTTTCGGCTCTGAGCCCGGGTTGAAGACTTACGGTGAGAAGCGACTGCTTTGGTTCACGGGTAATAAGCGGCGTGTAGATAAGGGAGCCTTTGGCAAGTATGCTCAGGACCGGCACCGGGACTTCAGCCGTACTTAAAAAGCCAACTTCGGCGCCGACCGGTAACGTGAATGCCGCGTAGGGCCTCGTCTCGATGCTTTGCGCCACCGAGATCGACGCGAAAACCAGACAAAAGCAAAATGCCTTTTTCGCTCTGCAAATCAGTCCCCCGGATACGCGTTTGTCTATAGTGCCTGTTCGCAAATACATTCCTTATACTTCGTCCTCGGGTCTACAGTTCATCGCCCGGCCTATTCCGAAGCCCGCGGATGCGCCTGACGATACACTTTCAAGAGGTGCTCTTTTGAGACGTGTGTATATACCTGTGTGGTTGAAAGCGAAGAGTGACCCAGTAGCTCCTTCACCGCGCGAATATCGGCTCCGCCGTCCATGAGATGGGTGGCAAATGAGTGTCTGAGTACATGCGGGCTTTTCTTTTTTTGCAGAGTGACCTGAGACAGTGCTTTCTCCACTACTCTCTGTATCTGCCGCATCGACAGCCGCTCCCCCTTTGCATTGGCAAACAGGGGAGAGTCGGAGCCCTTCGCTGTTTTGCGAAATCCCAGATAGCGCTCGATACAGGCTAGAGCATCGTCGGTAGCCGGAACGATTCGTTCTTTCCGCCCCTTCCCAAGAACACGAACAACTCTGTTGCGTTGATCCATCATACCGATATTCAGTCCATGAAGTTCCGAAAGGCGAATACCCGTGCCGTAGAACAGTTCAATTATGGCTGCATTTCGTGCCGATGTTTCGTTTTTGGCTGTTTCGGGACGGGGCAGGGCGTCGGCCTGTTTTTCGGTGAGGAAGGAGGGTAACAACCGGTCCAGTTTCGGCGTTGAGAGTGACTTTGAGACATTTGCGGAAAGCTCCCCGGACCGAACACAGAATTTTGTGAAAGACTTCAAAGTCGCAAGTTTGCGGGCTATGGAACGGGGTTTGTCGCCGTTGTCTCGCAATGAGTACAGAAAGAGTCGCATGAACCCCTTCGTAAGAGCCTGGGTGACTGGAAAAGACTCTCCGAGGTTTTCCACCCCGAAAGTCTCGAATTGCAGGAGGTCTCGTCTGTATGCCCGGATCGTGTGTTCGGAATAGTCTCGTTGTTTTTCAAGATAGGTGAGAAACTTCGACGTCAGCTTCCGGTACGGTCCAGTTTCTTCAGTCTTCGCCATACTGCTGGTATCCTATTTGCGAAAGTGTCGGTTTGACCTTTATCTGCAGCCCGGGTCTGTCGGCGTACTGCATCGACATTGCGATGCATGCTCATCAGGCCCATCGGGCACGTCGGACTCTCTCATCGTGATAGAAAACAACCTGAACAGAGCGATTCTGAGTGAGGACATGGCGTAATCTCATGAGACGGGACAGGTTGAGGAGACCGCAGTGCTTACCCACTGGGGGTATGTGCAAACCCGGTCTGCGGGTTGAAACCCGTATCGGCCATGAGATTTAGCCATTTTCGGCGAGAGGATCGCTCAGTTCAGCTACAATATAGTGATAAACTAACTTCCGGCGCGACCGGGTGGAATAATATCCGGAAACAAGCCGGCGCCCTGGGGAATCGTGTTCGGCCTGGATTCGACGGCAGGCAGCAGGCATTCGGGACACGGAAGAGCACCTGAAGTTATTTTGTTATTCACGCTCTGGGCTATGATTGCCCGAGAGAATTCAATAGAAGGGTATACCTCAATGGACGGTACAAAAGGAATTATACTGGCCGGAGGATCCGGCACTCGCTTGTATCCAATCACCCTGGGGATCAGTAAACAGTTGATTCCGGTGTATGACAAACCAATGATCTACTATCCGCTTTCCATTCTCATGCTGGCCGGTATCCGTGAGATTCTCATAATAACAACCCCTGAAGATCTGGACGGATTTGAGCGGCTTTTGGGTGACGGGGCTCAATGGGGGCTTACCTTCTCCTATGCGGTGCAGCCGAAGCCGGAGGGACTGGCACAGGCCTTTATCATTGGAGAGGAATTCGTAGGGGATTCCCCGGTAGCCCTGGTCCTGGGCGATAACATCTTTTGGGGACAGGGACTTCGGCCGGCGCTCAATACCGCTGTTGCAAAGAAAAGTGGTGCGACCGTTTTCGGCTACTGGGTGAATGACCCGGAGCGGTATGGTGTCGTTGATTTCGACGCCGACGGACACGCCACCAGTATCGAAGAAAAACCAACCAATCCGAAATCGAATTATGCGGTGACCGGACTGTATTTCTATGACAACCGGGTGGTTGAATGGGCAAAAGGGCTGAAACCGTCTGCGAGGGGGGAACTGGAGATTACGGATCTCAATCGAATGTACCTGGAGCGAGGTGAACTGGATGCCGTACTGCTGGGGCGGGGAATCGCCTGGCTTGACACCGGAACCCACGAATCCATGCTACAGGCCTCCACATTCGTAGAGACACTTCAATCGAGACAAGGGCTCAAAGTTTCGTGTCCGGAAGAAATCGCGTATAAAATGGGGTATATCGACGCCGATCAGGTGATATCAATCGCCTCTACAATGAGCAAGAACTCATATGGGCAATACCTGATGCGCCTTCTGGAAGAGGACGGGTATCGAAGCGGGCTGGATTGAGCCGATCGGTGTGAAATCTGAACACGCCTGGTCGTGGCAGATTTCCGAACCGACCAACTTTCCGAGGGCGTATACATTTGATCGCCGGCTAAGCCGGTCTGGATAGGTTTCTATGGAATTTTTACCGACAAAGTTTGACTCGGCCCGGGTTATCGTGCCGAACGTTTTTGAAGACAAACGGGGGGCTTTTTTCGAATCGTATTCGGAACGGGCGTTCGCAGATCACGGCATTGCAATTCGTTTCGTGCAGGATAATCATTCGGTATCCAAGCCTGCCGGGGTGTTGCGCGGCATGCACTTTCAGTTGCCCCCTGTGGCGCAGACGAAACTGGTTCGGGTTGTCAAAGGAGCGGTTCTGGACGTTCTGGTGGATCTTCGGAAGGATTCTCCCACCTACGGACAGTGGGAAGGACACGAACTCTCCGCTGAAAACCGTAAAATGTTGCTGGTGCCCAAAGGGTTTGCTCACGGGTTCTGCACACTGACCACGGACACCGAGTTCTTGTACAAAGTCGATAATCCCTATTCGCCGGAACATGACCGGGGCCTTCCCTGGAATGATCCCGATCTGGGAATCGACTGGCCCGTCGAAGATCCGATCGTGTCGGACAAAGATCGTCGGCACGCACCGTTTTCCCAGTTCGAATCGCCGTTTACCATATCATGAGTGCGTGAGGTACATGAAACGCCACCGACGATTCCCCGGTCCGATACGCGTTCTCGCAATATTTCTCGGACATACCGGTTATCTGGTCGGCATTATCGGCTTTTTGCTGTTGCTGCTCCCTCCGACCATTCTTTTGTCGCCGAATCCAAACCTGCGTAAGAAACTCCTGCGGGCTTCTATGCGGAGTTTCCTGAGGTTTCTTATTCAATGGTGGTTGCCGGTACTGAGAATTTACCGCTTCAGCTCGGTTACCGGGGAAATTCACCCCGGGGAGGGACCAGTCATTTACGTCGCCAATCATATTGGAGTGCTGGATGCTCCAATGATGTTAAGCTTTGTTTCAAATACGTCGGTCGTCATAAAACAAAAACATGCCCGACTGCCGATCTATGCCGCTCTCGTGCGATACGCGGATTTCATTGCAACGCAGCCGGGATCGCTCGAGTCCCTGGGTAAGATGTACACCGACTGTCTCAAAGTGCTCACTGCGGGCACGAACGTTCTGATTTTCCCGGAAGGAACCCGTTCTCGTAAGGGAAGGCTGCAGGCATTTCGTGACTCCGCCTTTCGGCTTGCCGCTCAGACGGGCCGACCGATTGTACCGGTAGCCCTGTTTAGTGAAGTGCCGTTTATGACCAAGGGTTGGAAAAGCTACTTCCCGCACGACCGGTTTTGCTATGAGGTGCGTTTTCTGCCGCCGGTTTTCTCGAATGAGGGGGAACGTCCGACGGTATTTGCAGAAAGAGTGCGAAAAATGATCGCCGAAGAGCTCAAAAGAATGCAGTCCCGCGGAACCGCTCGTTCGACAGTCAAGGAAGAACAGGTGTGATCCGGGTTGGCCGTAGTGCGCTTGGGCGCGAGAGAATCGCTCTTCTTAGCCCAAGTCTGATTTTCGATCTTTAATCCGGTTACCGAGCGAAGCGCCGTATTGCGATGCGCTGCGATGCACTGAGCTTGCCGAAGTGA
>CAZEMW010000236.1:0-6099 GCA_964513105.1 uncultured Fibrobacterota bacterium | reverse complement strand
GTGTATATCGGATCCGTCGTGTCGGGAATGGATCCGTCGGTCGTGTATCGGATTGTGATATCGTCTTCACCGGGCACAGACAGCGTTACCACGACACTGTCCGATGAGAACACATGACCCCTGGGATCGGCTACGGGACGAGGAAGTTTGCTCGGGTTAAGGTCATAGACAAAAGTACTGCGGCTTGATTTCCATCCGTCCTTTTCGGCATACACCGATATTGTTACGGTTGCAGCACCGGTAACCGGTCCAAGGCCAAGTGTGCCCGAAGAACCCAAACGGATGGTTGTGGCGCTTGAAGGATCGGCTGCTGCAAGGGTGTCGTAAAAGATCCGAGCATCAGCATGCCCCGGAACCGATAGCGCAACATCGAGCTCCGTTTCCTCATACTCCCCCGACTCCGGCGAGGCCGTCGGTGCGGGAAGAGTCCGGAAGACCACTCGATAGCTGAATGTAGCGATTTCGCTCGGCTCGAAAGGGTACTCTTCCGCGTATGCCGCGATTCGCACTCGGGTCGAGTCTCTGTCGAACGGCCCCAGATCAATCACCCCTGAACCATTCAACGTTTCCGCGTTTCCCGGCATAGGATCGGTAGGACGGGTCCCATCGGTGGTGTAGGTGTAGTAAATTGTCGCCGTCGAAGACCCCGGGACACGGAGATTCATTGCGAGGCTGCTACCGGATACGACTCCTTCGGCAGTGTCCGTTACCGGCGCCTTCAGGGTATCACCAGGAGTGACGACGAAAACTATCGGAACCGTGTGCTCGGCCCCGGCCTGATCCCGAGCCGTTACGGTTACCGTGTCAGCTCCCAGCCACAGTGAATCCAACGGTGTGGCCACCAGCTCATGACTGACCGGATCGATTGTTACCGTAATCCGGTCCGCCCCGTTTGGTATCCATGCGATCTCTGCATCCGAGTGGTCGGGATCAGAAAGATAGTCGTCCAGGTCCAGCGTGTTGAACGATGTCCCCTTTGTAACGAGCTGCGGTGGAATGTCGCCTATCACCGGCGTATCATTTACGGGTGTAACGGCTATCCTTACCGTTGCGGGTGACGACTCCAAAGCGCCGTCACTTACCGTGTATGAGAATGAGGTCTGCCCGGAAAAGTTGGGGGCGGGTGTGTAGACGAACGATCCGCCGGCCTGCAGATCAAGGGTGCCCGCCGATGAAGGGACATCTTGATGGAGCTGCGCGGACAGAGCGCTGCGTTCGGGGTCACGGTCGTTGGCAAGAAGCCCCGGGAGGCCGGGTGCCGGTATATTTAATGAGTTATCCTCCAGGGTTGTGTAAGAATCGTCCCCGGCGACAGGGGCATCGTTCACCGCGATAATGCGAAATACCACTCTCACGGGTGACGATCGAAGGCTTCCGTCGTCGGCCTGATAGGTAAATGAGACCTCGCCGTTGAACTCGGAGGGCGGCACATAGTTTATTGCACCGTCGGTACCGAATGTCAAACTGCCTTTTGCGGCGGGGATACTGTCGACAAGTATTGCCTGAAGCAATCCCGGTTCTTCGTCGGTGTCGTTTGCTAGTACACCCGGGGCGGCGGCGGTAAACGGAGTGTCCTCGGTAACGTCGAATGTATCGGCATGCGCAACCGGAGGATCGTTGGTAACGGCGGCCGGGGTGACGGTGATGGCAACGGTTGCGGTATCGTACATCGATTCTGCACCGTTCCCGTCGTTCACAATATACTGGAAGGTAAGCGTGCCGGTATACCCCGAAGCCGGTGTGTAGGAAAAAGCTCCATCGGCGTCGAAGACCAGGGCTCCCGTGCCCGCGGGAATATCGTTTAAAAGCTGCACCCCGAGAACATCTTCGTCTATGTCATAATCATTCCCGAGCACGCCGGGCGCGGAGACGCTCAAGACACTGTCTTCGGACGTACCATATGCATCGTCGTTTGCCGTTGGTTTGTCGTTTTCCGGGGCGACCATAATCGTGACATTTCCCACGGCTGAATTTGCGTTGCCGTCGGTTGCCCGATAGGTAAACACTACCGAGCCGAAAAAGTTTTGGGTCGGCCGATATTCAAACGACCCGTTTGCGTTGAAATCAAGGGTACCGGTCGAAGGGTCAATGCCGGTCACCAGCACGGCAGTTAAATTGTCCCCGTCGATATCGACATCATTGCTCAGAACGCCGGGAGCGGAAACCGTCTTTACGATATCCTCCCGTGCATGATACAGATCATTGGCAACCGTGGGAGCGTCGTTCACCGGTGTTACGGTGATCGTCACCGTGCCGGGATTGGCTGCATCAGTCGTACCGTCGTTCAGTTGATACCTGAATGAATCCGATCCGGTGAAATCATTCTCGGGAACGTACTGAAATGAGCCGTCGGCATTCAGGGTCAGTGATCCGTGTGAGACATTGTCGACAAGAGAAACAGACAGATTATCCGCTGAGTCAGGATCCTGGTCGTTGGCGATTACCCCCCGACCGGCCGACACGCTCAGAGTATGATCTTCCTCTACTTCATAGGAATCGTCAACCACCACCGGAGTATCATTTACCGGGAGCACGTCAATGGTTACCTGAACCACGCTCGACCGAAGGGAGTCGTCGGAGGCCTGATAGGAGAAACCGGTTGTTCCGGTGAAATTCTGTGCCGGAGTAAACGAGAATGCACCGGTAAGAGTATCAATAGTGAGATTTCCCTCTGCGGCCGGAACACCGGATACCATATGAACATGCAGGTCGTCGCCGTCGATATCGGTGTCGTTCCCCAGGACTCCCGGCGCGCTTATGGTAAGTGTCAGGTCCTCGTTAACATTATACGAATCGGCCAGAGCCGAGGGCGGATCGTTTGTTCCGCCGACATTGATTGTGACGGTTCCGGCATTCGACAACAGTTCTCCGTCACTTACTCGGTAGGTAAACTCGACCGTTCCGGTGAAGTTCGACGGCGGTGTGTATTGGAATGAGCCGTCGGGATTGAGCACAAGTGCTCCCGCGGATACGTCGTCTTCCAGAACAACGGTCAGGATTGCCGAAGGATCGGGGTCCTGATCATTGTCAAGCACTACCGCATACTGTTGATTCGGGACACTGAGCGTTTGATCCTCTGCAACTGAATACACATCGTCATTTGCCGTGGGAGCTTCGTTAAGCACCCGCACGACGGTTGCGTCGGTGTACGAGTCTCCCTCGTGGTCTCGATCGGTAGCACTCACTTGTCCGTGACCCGAGCGCCCGACCTTGGTGATTCGTCCGCGACCGACATTGCCGTCTTCTCCGGACACCGAGGAAATAATGCTGTCGGGTGTAAAATCCCAGGTTGTACGCCGGGAATAGTCGACAAAATTACCGTACCGGTCACGAATGATCGCGTACACATTCTCGCTCGACACCGAGGCCCCTATCACCACCGTGTCGATCGGCTGATCGTACTGCTTTTTCTCGAGAGATATCGAAGTGTCATACGTCTCTTCGAGTACAAGATGATCCGGAATATCGGGAAGCACGGTAACGTGCATCTGCGCGCTGACAATTGATCCTGAAACCTGGTCTTCGTACGTCGCGGTCACGACATAATCCTCGTAGGCACCGGTGGCGGTGAATGAAGTCTGAGATCCGATGGACGTAGTCAACTTGGCATGCGAGCGATTCCCTTCAAAACTCCAGGTAATCTGTGAAGACAGCTCCGGGTCGGGCAAGTGATGACGAACGCCGTCGTCGCCGGTTGAGTCGTACCAGACGGTACCAAAAAAATCAACGGTGTCCCCGGCGGTAATGGTCGCGTTCGCGGGATCCGCTTCGATGGTTACTTCATTGATAATATGGGTACTCACAATATTCGTGGTAATCCAGATATGCGACTGCGTAGTGTGCCGTTCGGCGAAAAAGAAATCAAAATCGTATTCCTGCCCGTTGTTCAGCCCCAGGTCGTCCACATTGAAACTGTCGGAGATAGCACTGTGGACTCCCCCGATATCCATTTCCAGGTGACCGTCGATAAACGCCCAGACGTCGTCGTCACCGGTAAAATGAAACGTGATACCTTCCTTTTTGGTAAAGGTGGTATGCAACTCCATTGCAAAGCCGTAGTTGTGCGATCGACCTTCATTCCCATACCCCTTGCCGTCCAACGGGAAAAACGACTGATCTTCGAACTGGTACACTCCGGCATTGATATGAATGAACGGCAGGGAATCGTAAATTACAATGCAACGCATGTCGTAATTGTCGTCATAGTTCATGCCGCGATACTCGAGAGGGTGGTTCGACGGGTCCCATTCTACGACACCGGCTTCCCAGCGATTGGTTGTGTAGTTGTAAACCGTGTCGGAGCCGAGACCGCTGGGAAAATACCATTCTTCAACGCGATCGTTATTGTCCAGATTAGCCCTAAACAGCGGTTTCCGCCATTTCGACAGAGTGTCCTGGACCATACCCTGTTGAAGGCCGTGGTAGGGTTCTTCAAAATTGGGGTTATTGGGAGTACCTTTCGTCGTATAATCGTAGTATGTCACGGGCACCCACAATGTGTCCGGATACCGTTGCGCATGTAAGTCAGCGACTATCACGATAGATAGCACAGGTCCAAGTATGCCGATTGTTACGAGCTTTCTCATGGCTCCCTCACTTTTCCGTTGTACCGCATGTGGATTGCCGGTCGATATTTTCGGAGTCGAGATCATCTTTTTCCGGACTCGGCCGATCTCCTGTTGAACTATCGCGCTATTCCAATTCCGCATTAGTCGAAAAAAAACACCAGGCAGGGTCGAGTGCATCCCATTACTATGGTATATATCCGGAAAAAAACAGGCAACAGGATTTCCGTTTTTCAGATTTGTAAAAGCGAGTCGACATTTTGTCCTCCGAGCCTGGGATTACAGACAAAAGACTGTTCCGAAAATTTTTCTTCTCAGTCGGAGTGCCACCCCTGCAAAAAAAAAAGAAGCGGGGACGGCTGATCGCCGATCCTCGCTTCTTCTCTTGGGACGCCTCGGGTTAAACAACGCACAATTCCTCGCTTTCAGGCAACAGTGCCGTCGGGAGTTGTGCTTAAGTTAGTCGCAGGTCCAATCCGAAAAGTTCACTGAATATTTAGATCCGTTCGAAAAACTACCCGTTCACCGCATGCATTACGACGCAATCGAAGTGAGGGGAGCGCTGCACAGCGACGCACCTGAGCCATGCCGAACTGAGCGAAGTCGAGGTGTCGAAGTGAGTCCGTGAATTGGACGCCTCAAACAGACACCTTCCCGATTGAAATCGGGACTCGGCGTCCTTTGGGTAGTTTTCGGACAGACACCCTTTTTCCTCTTGTCGCAAGACGGGCCGGAAAGCGAGATGTGACCGCATACAATCGAGACGCACACCGCTCGATCGACTCGGTCGTTGTTTTGGAAGAGAAAGTGGTGCGCGTGAACACAGGAGCCTGAGGACAACCGGTCTAACGTTTTTTGTCGGGATCGATCGGCCGACGAGCCTTCAGGACAAAGTTTTGTTTTCGAGTAGCATCGAAACTGACCCAAACACCTTCATAGCTCTTGTGATCATACATTCCCGAGAAAGCTCCCGTAAGAGTATCCTCGGTGTCGTAGGTGCGAACCGTAATCCGACCGTGCCTCTCAGCACGGCCCTCAAGCTCAAAATCACGATTGTGGTCGACATTGTAGTAGAACCCTGAGATTTCGTAGTCGTCTACCCGAAGATCCAGAAGGATTTCGTTGTTCCCGAGCTTTCCACTCAGGGTTGTCTCAAAATCGGCAGGAAGGATTTCGGGACCGCCTGAAACAGTATGTTTTTTCTCCAGAGTTCCGCTCGCCTCGGAAGACACTTTTCGCGGAGCGGGAGTGCACGAGAGGAGAGTCAGCACCAGCAGTACGGCTGTTTCCAGGACAAACCTGATCCGGTTTTGATACATTTTTTTGCAGCCCATAGGTATCCAGAATATAAAGAATCTCGCCCGGCTTTGCATTCCCCGACTCTACCGGTGTCCCGCAACCGGTTAACGACATCGGTGAGTTGTCCGGCCCCAACGAAGTAATCACAACCGTCGGGCCGCCTGCGTAGTGCCTGTCCGAAAACTCGCTTTAGTGCCTCGGCCGAGCGAGAAAGTGACTGGCGAGGCGTCACAAA
>CAZEMW010000235.1:1333-6110 GCA_964513105.1 uncultured Fibrobacterota bacterium | reverse complement strand
CAACCCGTCTCGTCTCATGAGATTACGCCATTTCCTCACTCAGAATCGCTCAGCTTAGGTAGAAAGCCGTGCTTTAAAGCAGTATTTGAAGGAATCCTTCGACCTGCTCAAGATGTACGGTTTTGAGAACCGGACCAGATCTTTCCGATCATCCTGAGCCGGTCCAAGGAGAACTGCTCGAAAAAGTATTTCGAACAGGTTCTCAATGGTCGATATCCGGATCATCCGCTATCGACCCGATCAAGAGAATTATCGCGTATAGACGCGAATTTTTCGTTTGAAAACCTGCGTTCCAGGGGTTGGGAGGCAGGGGAGTAATCCATTAACCTTAACCCAATTTTTTACAGGAGTGTGCATGTCGTCTGCCACTGCAAAGGAGACCAACAAGAACACCGGATATGACGCATCGGGGAATCCCGTCGATCTCTCGGATTTCGAAGATAGTTTCTATCGTCCGGGGCAGGTGGAAGAAGCCCTCAAAGACTATGAGGAGTCACTTGCCGGCGTTGAAGAGGGCCACGTTGTAAAAGGGCGAATCCTGAAAGTCACCGACAAAGAAGTCTTTGTTGATGTGAATTTCAAGTCCGAGGGAGTTATCCCGGTCTCCGAATTCAAGGATCTCGATCAATTCTCGGAAGGTGACGAGATCGAGGTGTTCCTTGAACAAGTTGAGGACAGTGAAGGTCAGGTGATTCTTTCGAAATCACGCGCCGATTTTCTTCGTGTCTGGGATGAGATCTTTACCGCATACGAAGAAGAAAAGACTGTCAAGGGCCGCCTTGTCCGACGGATCAAGGGTGGTGTCGTTGTTGATCTTTTCGGCGTGGACGCATTCCTGCCGGGTTCTCAGATCGATCTTCGCCAGGTACCCGATATGGATGCCATCATCAGCGAGGTGTACGATTTTCGTGTAATCAAGGTTAACAAAGCTCGTCGGAATATCGTGGTATCACGCCGCGTGATCCTTGAAGAGGAACGCATGAAAATGCGTGACCAGATTCTGGGCGAACTGGAAAAAGGCCAGACTCGCGAAGGTACGGTCAAAAACATCACCGATTTTGGTGCATTCATCGATCTGGGCGGTGTGGACGGACTTCTGCATATAACCGATATGTCCTGGGGCCGTGTCAACCATCCGTCGGAAATCGTTGCTATCGGTGACAAACTCAAGGTCAAGGTTCTGGATTTCAACGAAAACAAAGAACGTATTTCGCTGGGACTCAAACAGCTCACCGAGCATCCGTGGAAAGGTATCGAAGACAAGTATCCCGAAGGTGCTCGCGTTCGTGGAAAAATCGTTTCGATTACCGATTACGGTGCTTTCATGGAGCTGGAAAAGGGAATCGAAGGACTTATCCATATTTCAGAGATGTCCTGGACGCAGCATATCAAGCATCCTTCGAAAATCGTCGGAATCGGCGACATTGTCGAAGCCGTGGTTCTCAAGGTCGACAAGGAAGCACAGAAAATTTCCCTGGGCTTCAAGCAGCTTGAGCCCGATCCCTGGGAAAATATCACTTACGAATTCCCGACAGGAACCGTGCTCAGCGGAAAAGTCCGGAATATCGCAGCGTTTGGTGCCTTTGTCGAGTTGAAAGAAGGAGTCGACGGACTCGTTCATATTTCGGATATGTCCTGGACCAAGAAAGTGAATCACCCCGGCGAGGTCCTCAAGAAGGGCGAAACCGTGCAGGTGAAAGTGCTGGACATCGACGAAGAGAAACGCCGGATTTCGCTTGGTATCAAGCAGCTTTCGGAAGACCCGTGGACAAATCTTGCCGGACAGTTCACGGTGGGAACCGAGGTTACCGGAAAAGTTGCTCGTATCCTCGACCGCGGATTGGTTGTCGAGCTTGACGCCGAACTCGAAGCATTCGTTCCGATCAAGGAACTCGGTGTCGATCTGAAGCATCCTTCACAAATGTACGATGTCGGAGACTCGGTTGAAGCACGAGTGATCGAATTCGACATTGAAGGACGCAAGATCGTATTGAGCGTTGCCGAGGTATTTAAAGATCGGACCGAAGAAGAGTGGGAAGAGTACATCAATCAGCATCCGATCAAGCAGACTGAAGAGGAAAAAGCTGCTGAACAGGCTGCTCCGGCCGAGCAGGAACCTGAAGCTCCTGCAGCAGAGGCTGAGAAGAAAGAAAACGAAGAATAAGAATTTTTCCGTTTTTCAGAATATGAAGAAACGGCTCCAGGGCTTGCCCGGGAGCCGTTTCTATTGATTAAGCCATCAATGAATGGAAAACGGTTATTTCCACCGCTTCAGAGTGGGAATTGTCTCTTTGAGCAGAGTTGAGGCCTGCTCCCTGGGCATGATACCTTGTTGCACCATGACATTGGTACAGAACTCGATCATGCCGTCCTGCGTAATATCCGGCTGGGTAAAGGTCCCCTTCTGATAGCAGTAGGTACAGTATTCGTTACTCCGGATTTCATTTGCTTCGGTACCGAAGTCTTCCGGTTTCTGCATCGGCATACCGCAACTCTGACAGAATGGCCCCTGTTCCTGTGAATTCACGCTTCACCTCCATGGCTTCTTTGGTGTTCTATGAGACGACCCGTAATTGAGTCCGCGCAGACAGCAGTCTTGCTGTCTCCACCAAAAAAGATACAACCACCGGGTGACATCCCTGTGTCAGGTTTCGTACAGTTTCTGAATGTTTTTTGCGTGCTCGGCGATGGATTTCCGTATCCGTTCCGGCTCGAGCACTTCGACATCACTGCCGTAGCTGAGGATCATCCCGTAAACCCAATCATCTTCAGCTATTCCTACTTTGACACGGAGTGATCCGTCGGGAAGGTGCTGAATGTCTTTTTCCGGAAAGTACTCTTCCACATGGAGTCTCTTTCTTGGGGAAAACCTGAGAACCAGATCGGCGGGGACCGCATTCCATTGATTCTCGAAATCCTTCTTGTCGTCCGGGATCTCTCGAGGGGTAAACGTTTCCGGACGGACGTTGATATCGCGTATTCGTGACAGCCGAAAAAGCCGGAAATCACTTCTGGTTCGGCAATATCCGTGCAGGTACCAGGTAAACGATTTGCAGATCAGTCTGAGAGGTTCAATCGTCCGTGTCGAATGGGCACCGTTTCGATCACGGTAAGTGAAACATATCACCCGGTTTTCTCTGACGGCGCGGTGGAGCTCGTTGAGTGACGACCTGAATTTCGCGCCGGCTCCCCACGGGGCGAGGTCGAGGGTAAAGTACTCTCTCGGTTTCCGCGGAATGCCGGATTGGTCCGTGCTCTCAGAGAGTCCGTCGAACGTATCGATTATGCGTTCAAAGCTCTCATGCGGTATTGTTGCGTTCAGCCCCCGGAAAGCCGAAAGAATGGAGCTCATTTCGTCACTCGACAGCATCCTGCGGTCGATACGGTAATCCTCCATCAGGCTGTATCCGCCCCCGCTTCCCTGAATGGAGACAATAGGAATTCCCGCGGCAACGAGAGTTGCTACATCTCGATAGACCGTTCGGATGGATATTCCGAAGCGCTCCGACAACTGCTTCGCCGTAACACTTCGTCGGCTTAGCAGAAGTACCGTCATGGCAAGGAGTCGTTCGATACGCATCGTGTTATCGATTCGGGAGAAAAGGTCCGCAAGAGAATCGCTGCGTTCAGCTCTAATCTAAATGTAAGGATAATCAGGCGGTCGGGCAGCCGTTTTTGTGTCTCGGAAGGAAAAAAGTGCGTTCTACCCTTACCGTTACGCTGGATGTCGCCGCAACCCGGCCCCGCAATTGTCCACTCTTTTCCCGTGAGGACCTTTAGAAAAGCTGGTCCACACCGAGTGCCAGCAAACCGGCAAGCATCTCAAGCTTGATCACGGCCGAAATGCGTTCCGGGTTTTTTTTCGAAGGTTTTGTCAGAAGATATAGCCATGTTACATGAAGAGGAAGCACTGCAAAAATGCAGATCCCCAGGTAGAGTCGCCCGAAATGATTCAGAATCGTGGGGAGTGGGAGAACGAAAAGGTAGAGTGTGGCGACGACAATCATAACAACCTGCAGTATGGGGAATGGCAATGCTGCAGTGGTGGCAATGCCCGCACGCTGATCTCCCGGAAGGTCCTGGATGTCTTTGACGATTTCTCGTGCAAAGTTAAGCAGAAATGCAAGGAGCGCGGGAGCTGTAAGCCGTTCGATACCGGGTCCGTTGAGTCCTCCGAAAATCAACGCATAGGCGACAAGTGCACTGATTAGAACATTACCCAGAAAGGGAGTTCCTTTCAAAAATGCAGCATACAGAAAAAGAAACAGTAGTGGGACAACGGTACCGACCAGGTGGGTGGGGGAAACTCCGGAGGCCGTGGCAAGTGCGACAACCGTGAGCAGAACGGCAAAGCTCCGCGCGCCCTTCTCCGATATATCGCCGCGCGGCAACGGACGGTCGGGATGCGCAATGCGGTCGGTCGCCAGGTCGAACAGGTCATTTACCACATTGCCAAAAGAAGATGCCGCCATTGCCGCGGCCGCAATGAATACGTACGACCAGTGGCACGCAGGACGAACACCCGAAAACCAGATCCCCAGAGCGGCCGCCGCTCCCGCCATAACAACGTTGCCGGGACGAATTATTTTGATAAAGGACTGAATTTTTACCATATTTAGTTACTGTGAATGGAGTTCCAGGGCCGGTTCATCTCGACTCCGCTCGATGACCGCACTTGCGCTCGATGACCGCACTTGCGCTCGATGACCGCACATGCGCTCAATGACCGCACTTGCGCTCGATGACCGCACCTGCGCTCGATGACCGCACCTGCGCT
>CAZEMW010000235.1:0-1233 GCA_964513105.1 uncultured Fibrobacterota bacterium | reverse complement strand
ATGACCGCACTTGCGCTCGATGACCGCACCTGCGCTCGATGACCGCACCTGCGCTCGATGACCGCACCTGCGCTCGACGATCGGTTAATTTTCGTACAGGTAGTATGTAGTGAATGCTCCGGCCTGACTCAGGTTCCTTTTCGTTTGATAAGGCCCAAAAACGACGGGCCGCCCTTTTGCGCTTCGATTCTTTTCGGTCCTCATCCCCGAAATCGGGGTCATCTGTTTGGAACCAAAATAATCCAGGACAGTTCGTCCTGAGTGTAGTCCGGAGAATAAGGGTACACAATCTGAAAATATACATGAGTTCTTTGACGCACTGAGGTTGAGCTGCGGGCAGCGCAGGTTTCCCAGTATGTGTGCCTTCAAAAAGAAAAGGGAGTAGGAGATGGTGTTTGACGGTAAACGGCGGTGGATTTTTCTGGCGATTGTCACCATTGTCGGCTTTGCGGTAGATATCGGGACCAAAATGGCCGCGGTGCGTAACCTGACCGGTAGAATGCCGGTAGAGGTGATTGGAAGGTACTTTCAGTTTCATCTGTTGTACAACGATGGTGCCATATTCGGTCTGAATCCTCGTGACCTGGTTTCCTGGTTCCCGACCAACCTGTTTTTCTACGTATTCACGATTATTGCCGTGATATTCCTGCTGGTGTATTACCATCAGATTCGAACTGGTGGTGCGCTAATCCATTGGGGGGTTGCCCTGATTCTTCCCGGGGCTCTGGGAAACCTTTTTGATCGTATCCTGCACCCCGACAAAGGTGTTGTCGATTTCATTCGTATGGGTATTCCCGATGTGTACTACTGGCCGACATACAATATGGCCGACGTATACATTACCATCGGAGTTATACTTATGCTCATTCAGTTCGCCCGTGATGCAAAGCGGGAAAAACGTGAGCGGAGTATGTCGGAGTCTACCCCGGGGGCGCACTGATTGCACGAACCGCAGGATTTCTCAAATGACGCCGCTTCTTTGCGGGGGTTTACCGTTCCTGAAACCGATGAAGGGCGACGGCTTGATCAATTCCTCTCCAGAACTCTGAGTTCACAGTCTCGATCTCGCATACAACGAGCAATCGAGTTGGGGAGCGTCACGGTCAACGATAGCGCTGCATCGAAAAAACGACGCCTGAGAGCCGGTGATATCGTGACGGTTCGTGAAGAAGAACTCGCGGTTGCGAAGACAGAATCGTCCGTTGAGCCCGAAGACATCGCTTTAGACGTGCT
>CAZEMW010000234.1:0-6117 GCA_964513105.1 uncultured Fibrobacterota bacterium | reverse complement strand
TCTCAGCATCTCGCGCCCGATACTCGTCCAATGTCGCCACCTCAAGAGTCGTCGACAATGGAGAAACATTTCCACCTGCGTCAATAGCGCGTACCTGGTACCTATGAGATTCTCCGGGTTCCATCCCGGACTTTTGCGAATACGCCCAATCGGTGAAAAAGACGCTGTTTCGGTCCGCAAACGCCTTCCGGTTTCCGTCCACGAACAATTCGTACCCCAATATGTCGCCGTTGTCGGCCGAGGGGTTCCAGGAAAGCGTTACCCCGTTTACGGTACGGTCGGTTACCCGAAGCCCGTCGGGCGCCGACGGTGCCTGATTGTCGGCGTTGTCGAGTATGGCCGCATACGGATACGCTTTGGCCGTCTCCCAGGCGATACGCTGCATAAACGAAATCTGTTCATCTGTAAGCTCGTTCGTCCTGTCGTTGCGGGCGACCGATGGTAGTCCTTCCGGGCTTTCCTTGTAGTACCCGGCGAAGTGTACCAGTGCTGTATAGTACCGGCCACCTTCGCTCATGTGTATGTTATATCCCCCGTGGCCGTAGATGATCTCGAATAATTCCCTGCCACTTTGCGCGCCGGGCATCTCCCCCGACTTCACCGCATGCCCCAGACTGATCAACGCTCGATCGCACGGCAACGCCAGGGGCGTGTGTCCCAACGGCTCCAGGGAATCGGCGGTGGCAAAATAGCCTGCCTCATGCCATTCGACACAGGTGTGCATGACCTCGAGCCACTCGTCAAGGGTGTAGAGTGTCGGCTCGTCATGGTCATAGACCGACGTAGGACTACGATAGTTGAAATAATGCCAGAGCTGAATATTCGGATTCTCCGGGACAGCAAATGTATAGAATGATTTGGACGCAATAGCCCTTTTTTCGGCACTCCGGCCATGGCCGATGTGAGGTTGCAGTGTCAGGTGATCCCAGGGGGACGGAGGCGATTCGCCCAGCGCAGTCGTATACCCTGTGCCGAAGCCGCCGTCGGGATGGCTGTAAAGCCATCCGATCGGAGCTCCGGGGATCGTATGGCGATCGGCGTAGTGATCGGTGTGTCCGGCGGCATGCGCGAGTAGCTTCGTTAATTCTCCTTGACTATCCGTCAAGCTGTTACCGACGTGATAGCATCGAAGTCCGTCTGCGTGTGGAACTGTTGCTGTGAGTACAAGAGTATAGGCCAAGGCATATACTGTACGCGTAATCATCGTTCTCATCGGATACCCTCCTTTGAAGAAATAACAGGTTGAGGAATACGGGAACCACTGGCCAACAATATATGGGTTGTTTCCTATCGACGTAGGATTATTAGGCCGTTTGTGCCTTGTTGTTGTTGTCAAAACAGCAGTTTTCGTTGTCAAACCAGATCTACCGGAGGAGGAAATGCTGGTGCAGTATTCGTTCATGCATGGAACGCACCACCCTTGAGCTTGACGGGGCCGGATTGAGGTGCCGAGGGACGTTGATCCCTGTCGCAACTTGCTCCGGTTCACCCGGTCGTTGCGGTTTTTCTTTGCGAAATTGCCTGTAGGTGGCCCCGATCGATGAGCGGACTGAAGGTTCCTCGGGTTCTCTGGACGGGGGCCGATACCCTCTCGGACCGAAGCAAGAGGATTGCGTGAGATTTCGTTGTCAAATATTCTGTAGAGAAATGGTCCAAAAATGAACGCTCGGAACATTTTTATTGGCCTTGGTTTCAATTTCGTTGTCATTTTTTGTATCAAATTATGATCCCCCAAGCCGATTTTCCCCTATATTCAGCCTATGCCTTGGAACCGCCGAATACTTGTCTTGTTGTGGCAATACATAACCCACAATTATCTGCTTACCTATGGGGAATCGTGAACTAAAGGGGAGGATTCTATGATTTTCGAAACGAAAAAACGTCATATTCCGGGATACAGGTGCGAAATGTTTTCGCTCGAGGGCCGGCTCTTCCCAATTCTCGGAACGATCGTGCTGATCTGTACCTCCCTTGTGTCGGCGCAGCAGCAAAGCCCGTCCTTACCCCAGGGAGGCGGTACCACCAACGGTGCCTGGACCGCCGAGTTCTGGGAGAACAACGATATGAGCGGCGATCCGGTGTGGACGCAACTGGACATTCGCGTTCGTCACGACTGGGAAGACTGGCGTCCGATTATCGGGTCGCGGGGTGAGCACGTCCGTGATTTCCCCACCGATAACTTTTCGGTACGATGGACATCGAGCTTCGTCTCACGATTCAATGAACGGTATACCTTTCTACTCGTCTCCGATGAGGGCGCACGTTTGAAGGTGCGGGAACAGGGTGCGGCGAATTGGACGACCCTGATCGATGCCTGGGATGCACATTCCCGCCGTACCGATTCGGCCTCGATTCAACTGGATCCATCGAAAGTGTATGAAGCGCAGGTCGAGTATTACGACCTTTCGGGTGATGCCGTCTGCGAACTCTATTGGTCGAGTCAAAGCACGCCAAAAGAGGTCGTGGATTATATCGGGGCGTCGATAGTTCACTACACCGGATCGAATCAGCACGCAAACGCATTTGAGAGCGGGCCTTTTTTCGGAGCGCCAAGAGACGAAAACGGATGGCCCATGACCGATTTCAATATACTTGCCAATACCGGTGAAGACTACCGGGGTCGATGCTTTATTCAGTTCAAAGGACGGGCCGATGTTGAGATCCGGGGCGCGGTTTTCCATGTCGGCGGTGAAACGTACGAAAAAGCGCTTCCATCGGGAGTCGGCTACGATCCGGCAACCAACACGACTCGCGCCGAATTCGACGGCGAGGCGGATGTGCGGTTGGAGATGAACAACACCCAACGCAGTCCCGACCACGAGATAAACACCGGAGTGACCGACGTGTATGTCATGTTGCCGGTGAAAGACGGTGCGTCGGAACACCATCAGCCGGGGGAGGCTGCCAACGGCGAATGGCGGGAAACGATGAAGCCGTATGTGGCATTTAGAGTTCAGCGCACCGGTCTGAACGACAATCCGGACTGGGACCGCCGAACTCCGCCCACATACTCTCAGATACGCGGCAAAGATGAAGAATACGGCAAGTCGGAATTCTGTTATGAACGCCTGATTATGCAGGCCAACGAATGTGGCCGCGATCTTCATTTCAATTTCGGCGGCAGCCACAATGAGGAATGGATGCACAAGTTTGCCAGGCTCGTCTTCTACGGCTCCGATGGGAAAGAGCCGTATGACGGTCCCACGGCCAATCCCGCGTATCCTCCGCTCAACAGTAATTTGCGTATCTACCTCGAACACGGAAACGAAATGGGTTGGTCGTCCATCCAGCCCAGAGGGTGGACGCGGCACGATCTTCCGAAGCACTTCGAAGACAAGGACAGTGTCTGGCAGGTGCTGAACTACGACGGCTACCTGGATCGGGTCTCGAGCGCGGCAGTATTTCGATACCATGGGTATCGCACTACCAGAATGAGTCTTGCGATGCGCAAGGTCTGGGGCGATGCGAATATGGGAGAAAAGGTCCGGGTCATGCTGTACGGTCAGTCGCATCAATCCTGGCAGAATAAGTGCTACCAGTTTATCGATGACTACTTCAACAACGGCGCCGGGGATTTTGTTACCGACCCCCGCCCGGTCAACCGGCATCTGTGGGGCGGAGGACTGGCCATGTACTACGGTTGCTCCAACATTTGGGCCGAGGGAGATCACGTCTGGCTTTCGGACCGCAGTTTCGAGGAGAATGATATCGGAGCGGGTGAAGCGGCACTGGCGCCGCAGTCGGCCTGGACATTTACCGGGACCGCGGGAATCGTGGATTATCGGTTTCCCCGTTTCCCGGCCCACGGCGGTATGGGAAACGAAACACCTGTTGAGGCGCCGGCAACAAAGGTCTACGGATTTTCCTTCACGGTCGGGGAGAAGGACATCTTCGTGTACGCGGTCGGTCGTATCGCCCAAGGCACGAAAACCCATCAACTTGCGATATACGGCGGGGACGGCACCCAGATCGAAAAACGCGATCCGGCTGTCGAGTTGCTTCTCAATATGGAAAAAGAACCGCAGAGTTCGGAGGGAATGCGGGAAGTGCGTGACGGGTACGTATACACGCCTCTGAGCTATTGCGCCTGGATAACCAGTGTCTCGTATCATCCCGGCCTCTACCGTCTATCGGCGGGGGAGACCTATGTGATTGTCAGCGGTGAGGATGCCGGTGATCCTATTCTGCCGGCGGGTACGCTCACCGCGCGAAACGGTATCACCATCAATGGTGCGGTGGAGGCCGATGATGGAAGGGTGAACGGGAGAAGCAAACTTGAAAATATGCAACTGGTAAGCGGGGCGGGTACGGGCTACGGTCATCTGAACTTCCTTTTCACCGATGCACCCAAATCCCCGGCAGCAGGGATGGAGATTATCCCGATGGACCCCTCATGGGGCCCGAATTTCCCCGAAACGTCTGAAAAACATCGGAATCCGGAAGAAGTGCTGACTGGATCGAAGATGGCGTTCATTGCGGGAAAAGGAGCGATCAGTCAATCGTTTACGGTTACCGAAGAGGATGAGTATACGCTTGTGCTCACCGGTGGTATCACCGATCCATACATTCCCGAAGACGGCTCACGAGGTGAATACAGATGGGACCGCAAATACGGGAATGCGCTCAATGTTTTCATCGGCGACAGCCTGGTCGCCGAAGACCTTGTCATGGCCGCCGGCCGAAAACCTCTCGGCGGCTACTGGACCTTTGGTTCGGAATACCTTCGACTCACCCCGGGAACGTACGAGGTGCGTATCGAGGGGACGAATGAAAGCACGCGCGCAACCGTCTACATCGACGGTGTCCACATCGGGTCCATGGACGACTATTTCGGGGGTCCGAACGCGGAGAACTTCCGGGAGGGTGGTTCAGAGACGGGCGCAACCAATTCGAGGCTCGAGAAGAAAATGCGACATGCCTCGGCCCAGGCTCAGAACTGGGGATTGGTGGCCACTACGTATGAAGGCGGCAATTCGGTGGGCGGTGACTGGAATGCCGGTAATGTTCTTTTCTGGGAACAGGGTAAATTCAAACATCCCTACACCAAGACGGCGGATATCAACGCCTTCAATCAGTGGTTCTCGATGGGCGGACATCTTGGGTGTCACTACTATCCGCCGATCGACTGGAGCTACTATGCCAACAGTGAAAACTACGTGCAGTGGCAGGGCGCCATGCATCGGGCGAACGTCTGGAGCCTGGAGGCATCGCTTGACTACCACAAATATGGATTCATGGCCCCGGTCGTGCTGAACTGTGACTCCATGCACTACACCGGCAGCACGGGCTGGCGCGGATACAAGGCCGCGTACAACGACACCTGGGAGACCGACCCGGAGCTTGAGGCGGGAGGGTGGAAAAGCTGGCGGATTCTTACACCGATGGCGGCGCGCTATGATCTTACCGCCGAGGTTGAAGGCGGGACGGTTATTCTCAGCGCCGACGAAACCAATGTAGCGGCCCGGGGCACGGGAACCGTCACCGGGAGCGTGTTCCTGACCAAAGGAGCCCACACGGTGAAAGTGAAGGCGGTTGACGGAACATGTAGCGTGACATCGGTCTCGATCGGAGAGCCCGTGGTCGGAGTGAAAAATGTCCGCGCCGGGGAGAAGGCCTTCGAGAACGGCATTTTCCGGAAATCGGTTGAAATAGGAATCAAGTCCGCCGGCGGGAAATAGAGGGTCGAAACACGTTGAATAGGAGAGGAGAATGAATAGTCTAAAAGTAACCATGACAAGAACAAAAACGCTCTTAAGCACGGTATTAGCGGGTGGTATCCTGTGGGTATCCGTTACACAGGCCACAACATTCGACAATATTGACTGGTCGGGATTCATGGCTCGACAGAAGGTACTCTGGGATCAACCGCCCGAACGATGGGGCGATGCTCCCTATACCGGCAATGGTTTCATGGGAGTTTACAGCTACTATGACGACGACACGCACGAACTGGTATTTGTGGTGTCACGAATGGATGCCTACGACCTTCGTGCATTTGATATTGCAACCGAAGACAACAATCCGGGGATTATTGCGCGTGGACGGCTTCCTCACGGACGGTTCCGTCTCAGGCTTCCGGATTCGGCAGTCATGGGCACAACCGAGTTGGACATTTAC
>CAZEMW010000233.1:0-6134 GCA_964513105.1 uncultured Fibrobacterota bacterium | reverse complement strand
CCCGCAGACCTCTCTGTCGAAGTGCCGCCACCAGGGCAAGCGTAAGGCTCGTCTTCCCCACACCGCTATGGGCTCCGGCTACAACTATTCGCGGGCACCTCGAACATGCCATTATCCGACACCCCCAAACGTAAGCAGAAACCTCAGCCCCAATGCAGCAAGCAGGAAAACAACGGATGAAACGTACATAAGGCGATTTGCCGCCGGAATATGAGTTGATCGTAAATCGTCAATTCGGTCACCGATTGTCGGTTTTGTGTGAGGAACTCCGAAATATGAGTTCACCCCTCCCAGTTGAACTTGCAGGCTCCCGGCAAACGCAGCTTCGGGTATCCCCGCGTTCGGGCTGTCGTGATTCTTCCGATCTCTCCGCAGAATTCCGACTGCCGGGCCTACCGGGCGGCCGGTAAGAAACGCCGCGAGAATTACGCAGGGCCCCGTCAGTCTGGCCGGGATCCAGTTTACGACATCATCGAATCGCGCCGAAGCCCAGCCGAACAATCGATACTCCTCGGTACGATATCCGAAGGTCGAATCCAGAGTATTTACCGCCTTGTACATCATCGCACCAACCGGTCCTCCGACAACGGCAAATAGAAGTGGTGCCGTAACGCCGTCGACCAGGTTTTCCGCTACGGTTTCCACCGTAGCCCGTACAATTTCGGGCTCATCCAGATTCTCGGTATCCCGCCCGACAATCATCCCAACCGCCTCACGTGCTCTATCGATATTCCCCGCGCGAAGCGCCCGGAACACACGCATCCCATGAACGGCCAGGTCGTGGGGAGCCAATGCAGTATAGATGAGAAGAATACCAAGCCCGTATTCTGCGTAAGGATGAATCAATCCCGCCCCATACAACAGAGACGCGGTTACTGCCCCGGTTCCACCCACAATACACACAACCATAACGCTGCCTGCCACGCGGGTACTGGAAAAGGTCCGACGCAATGGTTTCTCGAGTGATCGTGCCGCTGCCCCCATGTATCTGACCGGATGTGGGAAACGACGAGGATCGCCGACCATGGCGTCAAGCAGCACGGCTGCAATTATCTGATATTCAAGACGCATTACAGCCCCATCGCAGTATAGATTACGCGCATGTCTATGCTTTCCCGCACCGTTTCGGCCAGACGATCGAGAGCGGATTCGATGTCGTATCGCGCCACCACACCGGGCAACGGTTCAAGCCCTCGCTTCGTACGGAGTCGATTGATAAACCATCGACGGAACTCATCTTTATCAAAAACCCCATGCAGATAACTACCCCAAATCCTGTGATCGGGGGTACCGACACCTATCGGTTCTCCGTCGGGTTTGCGAAACAAGACCGTGCATTCATCGTAGGAAGAGCGTCCATGATGAATTTCGTATCCCGAGACCGGGAAGCCCGATTCGGTGTGGACGCCTGAGGTCAGCGCGAGCACTTTGTCCTTGCCCATAACGGTATCCACCGGAAGCAGTCCCATACCGGTGATCCCTTCCCCGCCCGACTCCAGCCCGTGGGGGTCGGCGATCAGGTTTCCAAGCATCTGGTATCCACCGCAAATACCAACAATATCGATTCCTTCGTCCTCGACGGACCGACGAAGTCGCTCGGTCATACCGGACCGCCTAAGGCTTCCCAGATCGCTCGCAACATTTTTACTCCCGGGAATAACGGCCGCATCCACACCGGCAATATCCTCGGGACTGCGCACGACCCGTACCGTAACGTCGGGCTCCAATGCGAATGCGTCAAAATCGGTGAAGTTACTTATATGGGGCAGATCTACCAGGCCGATAATGATTTCACCCGACCCGGGGTGTTCTTTCTGCGTGCCGCCGCACTTGAAGGTCACCGAATCTTCTTCGGGAATTCCGAGGTCGTGCAGGTACGGGACCACCCCGACTGTTGGTTTTCCGGTATGATTTTCGGTATACGTGAAGGCCGGCTCGAGCAACGTTGGGTCCCCACGGAACCTGTTTACCACAAATCCCGCCACCAGGTCACGCTCCCATGGATCGAACGTTTCCATAGTACCAATGAATGACGCGAAAACGCCGCCGCGATCGATATCTCCTACGAGAAGAACCGGTGCTCGTGCATATCGGGCCATTGCCATATTGACAATGTCATGCCGTTTGAGATTCACCTCCCCGGGACTGCCTGCTCCTTCGAGTACGACGGCGTCGTATTCTTCGGAAAGCGAATGATAGCATTCCTTGACAGCCTCAAATGCTTGGACTTTGTAGCCAACGTATTCCCGCACTCGCATCGAATCAACGACTTTGCCCTTCACGATAACCTGAGACCCGGTATCGCTGTTTGGTTTCAAGAGCACCGGATTCATACGTACATCGGGGCCAATTCGACATGCCTGCGCCTGCACAACCTGCGCCCGCCCCATCTCGCCGCCGTCGGCGGTTACAAAAGAGTTCAGTGACATATTCTGGGCCTTAAAAGGCGCCACTCTGACTCCGTCCTGCACGAGTATCCGACACAAAGCCGCCGCCAACACACTCTTACCGGCATTGGAACCGGTTCCCTGAAACATCAAAGCCGGTTTACGTTTTTTCGTCGCCACGGAGTACTTGCCGTCGGTTACCGCAGTACGAACTACCTCCACGAGGCGATCATTCTCTTCGCGACTACGAACTGCGACTCGAACATACCGGGAATCCAATCCGTCAAACGAATCGCACACCCGAACGGCAATGCGTTGCGCCAATGCGCGGTCGGCAAGTATACGACCGTCCAGTCCCGGTTTATCCAACCGGAACAAAATGAAATTTGCCTCGGAGTCGAAGACCGTAAGTTTTGATATTTGACGAAGCTTGGCGCTCAGGTGTTCCCGCTCCGCGGTATTGGTGTTTCTTGTCCGATGAGCGTATTCCGTACCTTCGAGCACCGCACAACCGACCGCATGAGCAAAGGTGTTAACGGTCCAGGGAGGAAGCAGATCGGTAATATGACGTATAATCTGTTCGGGGCCCTGTACAAACCCCAGACGTACTCCCGGAATAGCATAGAACTTCGTAAGAGATTTCACGACCAGGACATTTGGTAAAGCGGACGAAATGAGCGTACTATACGACTCGACAAAATCTCCAAAAGACTCATCCACCACGAAAACGGATTCGGGGAATTGACGTGCCGCACGGGCAATTATCTCCGGGTCGGTATACCGTCCGGTCGGGTTGTTCGGTTGTCCGATAAACACCAACTCGCGTCCGGTGAGTGACTCTGCAAGAATATCGTAGGTTATGACAAAGCCGTTGTCGGGATTGGGATAGACCTGATCGACCTGCATTCCCGCCTGAAGACAGGCTACGGAATAGTCGGAATAGGAAGGACTCGGAATTACGGCCCGTTTGTGGCGGAATGCGCGAGGAATTGTGAAAATGAGTTCGGTTGAGCCGTTCCCGGGCAGAATGCATTCGGGTTGAGTACCATGCGCCCGGGCAAGGCAGGTGCGCAATTTGAGCGATTCGCTGTCCGGGTACTTTTCGATGTCCGCAACGGCCCGGCTGATAGCCGATCGAATTCCTTCGGGAGGACCCAGCGGATTAATACTTGCACTGAAATCGATTATCTCGTTTTCCCGGCAACCGGCACGTTGTGCCAGTAAACGGATCTTTCCGCCGTGGACGGCACGAGGGACTGTTGAGGTCGTCCCGGAATTCACAGGATGATCTTGCATTCGCTTTCCAAATAAAAAAATCCCTATTTCGCCGCCGCGAAATTGGGATGCCGTTTTTCATCCGGAACGCGTTGCCCTTGCTCTCCTGCGCCTTCACCACGGGGCGGGAGAAAAACTGTTCGAACAGGTCTTCTGACTTCCGGATCATCCTCCAACCGCGCCTTCCCATCCCGACGGAAAGTCGGGACAGTGGCTCTGTGCGGCTTTTGTACCCGGTTACAGCGGCGGGCCCGTGACGGAATTGCACCGTCTTCCCTATTGGGACCAGATTTGGTCATTCAAACAGTGTACACAAAATAAGTTTCGCCCGGCTTTCGATCAACAGATGCAGATAAGCGCCTTACCTCGAGAGGATAGTCCGTGAAGGGAAATTCCGGATGGGCAGGGGTAAAATGTTGATTTCAGTAGCCATGCGGGATTGTAGTGGAACGATGAATGCTCCCACACGAGTTCGTCTCACAGTTTCATCGAGAATTATTTGGATCCGGCGTGAACACATGTGGTACAGTACTGGTCGGGCAGACCTCAGAATCATAGAGCTCAAGATAATAAGCTCGCCCTTTCCCCTTCCCGAACCATAGACCGGGGGTGCTATGCATTGCGGAATTCCTGTGTACCTGACAGCGTGGTTTATCGTGGCTCCAGTTGTAGTTGAGACCTCGGCCCTGGAATCACCAGCCGTCACAACTTCAACACTATTCCGAAAAAAGCTTCCAGCCAAGGCAGCGACATCCGCTCCTCCCACACGATACTCTATTGAGGTCGGAAAAGAAGGGTACCAGACGTACTCGGGCAAGGTCAAGGAAAATGAAGAGACAACAATAACGCTGACTCCGTCGTCGTCCTCATCCGGACACCGCCAAGTCGCCGAGCCTGCAGCTCGACGACTCTGTCCATGTTTTCAGAATGACGACCTTAGCGTCCGAGTTCCTCAATGGTAATTATAGTGGTCCAACTTTGCTTCCCCGACAATCGAAGAAAATAGGTTCCTCTCGAGAGCTCGCGCGGCAGCCGGACCCGAGCGGTTCCGTTCTGAACGCGACAATCCATATCCACGATTGTACGTCCTCTCAAGGTAAGTAACTCCAGGTTGGTTCGACCGTTACCCTCAAACCCGGTCAATTCGAAACTTCCGGCGGAAAGAGTTCTAATCAACGGCTCATTTCGTCTTTGCCGGTCTCCCCTGCCTGCCGGAGACTGGCCGATTACGACCGTCTTGTTTCCCTCCGACCGGGAGAATGCGATTTCTTCGGAAACACCCTCATCGACCAGTTCAATCCTATGTTTTCCAAAAAACGCCGGAACAGTGCAAATACCGTTCTGGTCGGCTGTTCCCTCGTAATCGGTCCACCATTCTTCGAAAAGTATTTTCCTGAGAGTGTCGGCCGAGGGGCGAGGTGTCCAGTCGAGGTCCCACATGGCCGCTTTCTCTCGCCACATTCTACCTTCCCAGAAGCCCCAGAAAACAACTGATTCGACCGCTGGATGCCCGAAGAAGACCGTGAGCCCCTTACGAAGTTCCCGGCATTTCTTTTCCTCATCGTCGGTGTTGATATCGAATTCGGTAACCTTAATGGGTAATCCAAATTGCGCAAGACTGTCGAGTTCTTCCACCAGATCTGCACTGTCCGGCAGAGAGCCGCCGAAATGCCCCTGGCACCCAATTCCGCCAACCGGTACCCCTCGGCTGAGAAAATCGCGTATCTGCTTTATGTACTTGTCCTCTTTTCCACCCGCAAGAATCGAATAGTCGTTCAGATAGAGGACGGCATCGGGGTTTCCCTGTTTTGCCCAGAAAAACATGCTGCCTCGTATTCCTTCTCCCAGTTGGTCCTCGTACCAACTATGGTGAAGCATTTCATTATTCAGGTCAAACTCATCTATTCGTCCTTTGTATCGCGACGTGATTTCCATAGCATGGTTTCTCACCACTTGCCGGAGAGAATCTTCCGGGAGGCCTCTGACCCAACCGGGAACTCTTTGCCTCTTCGCCCAGAATATGCAATGCCCCCTCATTTCGATATCATTGCGTTCCGACCAAGCGAGCATTGTATCGGCTCTGGCCCATTTGTCCGGATTATCCGGGCCGTGGCGATCCAGCACATACCACTTCAAGACTCCTTCGTGGACCGAAGCATTGAAGAAGGTTGCGAATGTGTCCAGATACATCTGCCGGTTTTCCTGCACCTCGGCAGATGTATCCGCCGCAATACCTCCCATGGTGCATCCGAACAGAAACTCATGTCGAAGCTGCCTCACCCGAATGCCGGCCCCGGGTGCGGTCTCAATACGAAGAGTTCCCATCCTCAGCTCTTTAATCGATTCCGGGATTTCGTCGTTGGCTTCCGGTCCGGATATCCCCCATGCGAGAAACATCAGCACTGCAAGACTATTGGCTTTAACTGCATTCGTCCATATTCCGTCCATACCATTACCTCCCCATCGGCTTTA
>CAZEMW010000232.1:3007-6151 GCA_964513105.1 uncultured Fibrobacterota bacterium | reverse complement strand
CCACGCTTCACTTTCCCGATGTATGATCGGGACTCACTTCGGCAAGCTCAGTGCAACGCAGCGCGCCGCAGTGCATCGCAGCACAAGTTTTAGCGTATTTTTTGTCAGACAAAGGAATTATCTGTTTGATTTTTGATTTTTGATTTTTGATTTTTGATTTTTGATTTTTGATTTTTGATCTTCGATCTTTGATCTTTGATCTTTGATCTTTGATCTTTGATTTTTGATCTTTGATCTCCCGGCTATGCCGGCTCAGGTATTTTGATGCGAAATATTGGTTTGGGTCCAAACTGTAGACAGGGAGAGCGGTATATGGCCGGAGCATGGCATATAGGTGGAAGTGTGCGATATGTCCCTTTTATGTTGTTGGCGGTGTTGACGACCGCTGCGTTACCGTTCCGTTTTCCCTGGCAGGAGGAAAAGAACGAAAAGAACGAGAGTGAACAAACTCGCGAAGTTTCACCAACCTATCTTGATACCCTCAATCGGGGTAATGAACTGCATGTTTCGAATTCGGATTTTGAGGACTCACCCGTTGCGGAGGCACCGGAGCCTCCGGTGAATCAGAATCCTCCGAAGAAAAACAGATCGATACCTCAGGCCGGAGGCGGCATAGGAAACTACCGAATCCAGTGTATGGCTTCACAGAGCCTTGAGGGAGTTCGCAAAGAAAAGCTACGGATGGAACAGGAGCTTGGATTACCGTTATATATCGTCTACTCTCCACCGTTTTATCGGCTCCACGCCGGGGCATTCGACAACCGTGAGGAAGCCGAAAAACATCTCGGAAGGGTGCAGGAAAATGGATATCCGGAAGCATGGGTTGTTAAAAGCGATGCCGAACCCCTGAATTGAACCGTCTAACAACTCCCGGAGTGGCGATGATCCGCAATTCCCATTTCCGTCCTGAACTCTTGGGCAAAAGGGAGGTGGGATGACACTGTCCGGGCATTTCGCTACTCTCATACCAGACATGAAAAAAGCATATTGGGGTGCCAATGGCTTGTGAACACCCGGGGGCGGAGAACCGCCGCAGATATCAGCCTGGAGAGCATTTTTTTTATCAGGGGGATTGTTCCCGGGACCTGTATATCGTTCAGTTTGGGCGGGTCAGGATCTACAAAATTGAAGCCGGTGTGGAAATTGACCTCGATACGGTGGGCTCGGGCGGAGTAATTGGGGAGGTGGCTGCGATTGACGGGGGAATGCGAAGCGCGTCGGCATCCGCCCTGGAAACAACCGAGGTCATCGTAATTACGGTCGAACGGTTTGCCGCCGTACTTCCCGGAATACCCGATTGGTTCAGAAAAATATCCCTTATGCTGGTGAAACGTCTACGTGATGTCGATGCCAAAATTCACAATACGCTCGATGGACAAAACACCATGCACATCGCAGCGTTTTTGTCGTTGATGTGCGGAGTTTCTCCGGCCCGAGAGACTGATCAGGGGGTGGTGCTTCCGCGAAAATTCGTGGAAGACGAGCTGCATGACGTCTTTCATATGCCGTTGTCGGAAATCGAGACTGCGCTTTCCGGAGTTGCCGAGCAGGGATTGATCAAACTAACCCGCGAAGAGATTGCGATTTCGGATGTCAAAAGGATCGCATCGTTCGGTTTGCCGCTTTATCGAAGCACCGAAACACCGGCAACATAATCAATCAATCAGCCGTATATAGAAAAAAGGTTCACGGTTTTGAGCTAATCTGAAACAGGTTCTCGAATCATGGGCCCCCGACCTCGTACCTCGGACCCCGAATCCCGAAAAATGAACAAAACCCCGCAAATGACCTCAATTTGTGGATTTCTGCTGCTGTCATTGTTTCTTAGGGAACCCGCAGCTCAGGAGCAGTTTTTTGACACGGACGCGGATACCGTATCCGCTGAGGATATGGCACAGGCGATCTGGAGATGTGATACGACTTCACTGATTTCATTGATAGAAGGTGGGATGAATCCCGACATGGTCTATGAATCCGGCGCTACTCCGATCATGGCGGCGGCGGGGGAGCGTTGCTCCACGATTGTAAGGATCCTTCTGGAATACGGAGCTTTCGTGCACGTGCGCGACCAGGCCGGCCGAACTGCGCTTCATCACGCCGTGAAAAGTGGGTGTCATGAGTGTGCCGATTTACTCATTCGTGCGCGAACAAACCCCAATGCGGCGGATACGCTTGGTATCACACCGCTTGTGGCTGCAGTTCGTGAAAAAGATACGATGATGGTTCGGATTCTGATCGAGGCCGGCGCCGATGCATACGTTGTGGATGCCGAAGGTGAAAGCGCATTGTCGCAGGCGTGCCGCAACGGTGACCTTCGCACGGTTGACCTTCTTCTTGGGGGTGGCGCCGACCCGAATCACCGAGCTTGGTCCGGGGAAACACCTTTATCACAGGCTGTAAGGCACGCCGATACAATTATGGTCCGTCGTCTACTCGATTACGGGGCATTGCCCGACCCGGCGGACACGGCTGGGCGAACTCCGCTGATGTGGGCCGTGGAATACGGCAAATCGAACCTGGTCTCAATCCTGCTCGAGGTCGGTGCGGACGTGAACGCGAAAGACAAACGGGGACGTACGGCTCTCATGATCGCAATGCAACGGGGACGCAAGAAGATTGAAGAAAAACTGTTGAATGAGAATCCCGACGGGTACACGCCGTTAATGACTGCCGCAAAGACGGGTGATATTGAAGCTGTTAGAGAGATTCTCATGAACGGGCATGTGGATTTGGAGGAGCGAAATGCCTACGGCAGTACGGCTCTCATTGTGGCTTCTTCCAAGGGGCATGTTCACGTAGTCGAAGAGCTTCTCATGGCGGGGGCCGATATTGCAGCCGAGAATACGGTTCTCGGTACGGCTTTGACATACGCTGCCGCAAATGGATATGTTCCGGTAATTCGATCACTGCTCTCCGCCGGCGCCGATCCCAATACTGAAAACACTCGGGGGAGAACACCGCTGTGGTATGCCCGAGCATACCGGCGGCGAGGGGCTGTGAGGACCCTTCAGGAAGTTGGCGCCCGGTAGTGAAGAGCGTTCCGGGAGGATAAGTAATCTTGCGGCTCCTCGCTCAGAATTTACGAAACTGACTCCATTTTCGACTATTGGGAGAACACGTTTCTCAATTCCTTCGACCAATTGA
>CAZEMW010000232.1:0-2997 GCA_964513105.1 uncultured Fibrobacterota bacterium | reverse complement strand
CCAGTAATTCCTCCGTCCGGAACGATGCCGGGCTTCGCTACATTTCTGTCCCGTTTTTTCTTGAATAGTGCAGTTTCAGGCGGAAAACCCCGCCTTTTTTGCTTTTCTCGGATCTTGTGCTAAAAAATTAGCATTTGGTCTTGTCCATGTGTATATTATTCCTTCCACCGTGAAGAGGCCTGAAGCTAACGGAGACGGAACGCATGGCTCGGAAGAAGTCGGATGAGTTTACTGATGTAGAGCTGGAAATAATGCGGGTGCTGTGGGAAAATGGCCCCAGCTCCAGCGATGATATCAGGCAAAGTCTGCCCGGTGAAGAGAAACGTAAAGACTCTACAGTGCGAACTCTTCTGGGGATCATGGAGAAAAAGGGTTATGTAGAGCATGTCACGGTGGGGCGTACCTACCATTACAGGGCTCTTGTGAAGCGGGATACCGCCCGAAAACGCTCGGTGCAACGGCTATTGGAGCGGGTTTTTGACGGGTCTCCGAAGATGCTCCTTCAGAGTCTCCTGGATACGGGAGAGCTGGATTCGGGCACCGTTTCCGAGATTCAGGATATGCTCCAAAGTCTGAGGGATCGATGAATAATCTTCTTCAGGAGATTGGATTATTTTCCGCCACATACGGCATTCGGCTGGTGTTCTGGGCAGTCATTTCCACGGTCGGGGCACTGATTGTCGGTGCTCTCACGAGTGTCCTGTCCTCTCCGGCAAGGCGATCGGCGCTGTGGACATTCTATTTTCTGGGGTTACTTGCCGCACCGGTAATTGATGTTGTCCTGCCCAATGCGTTTCAGCTCTTTCTGGCGCTACCGTCACAAGAAATCCATGCTTCCGAACACGCCTTCAGCTCGCTACCGGGCAGAAGCCCTGCTCGAAATCCGGTAATCGCCGCCGGAGAGAAATCCTCGGAAGTGCAGAGGCTGGGGACCGCAAACGAGCAATATCATACTACGCTCAGTATGTATTGGATGTACTTGCTCATGTTGGGTACCATCGCGGTTATCACCCGCCTCACATTGGGGTGGATTAGAATGAGTGGCATTCGGCGCCGTTCGCGAATCCTACCCGAAGACCAGGCACCATCGATCAGTCGAGATATCGCAGCTCGTTTTGGTTTTCGGCGGAGAGTAGAAATTCGTGTGACGGACATGCTGAAGGTTCCGGCCGCTTTTGGTCTGGTGCATCCCACGCTGCTTATTCCCGAGGATGAACTTGACGCATTTCTCAGCGGTGAGCTTCGTGGGGCGGCCGCTCATGAAATCGCGCATATCGTACGCCATGATTTCGGTCGCACGGTTCTGTCCTACTTTGTCTGTGCCGTTTTCTGGTTTTCGCCCGGCGCCTGGTTCGCCCGGTCGTGTCTGAAGCGAAACATTGAGCTGGCCTGTGACGACATGGCGATTTGGATACTTGGCGACGGCCGAGAATATGCGCGGACGTTAGGAAGAATGGCACTCCTCAGCATCGGCTGTTCACCGATTCCTGCCTGTTCACTACTCCTGTTCAAATCGAAACGGTCCCTGGTCGTACGAATGCGGGAAGCATTGGTATATCGAGACCGACAACTTCAGAGTAACCACGGATTTCGTATTGCCGCCGCAGCGGGCGCGTTTTTCGCGGTTGCGGCATTCGGGCTGACCGGCATAGCCGCCGAGCGAAGTACGGAGAGGGCTGGGCTCAGGTTCGCGACCGCGGAGCGAGGCATGTTTGGGCACTCTCATTCGCTCCACCTCCCTTTCCCTGGTGATCGTAGTGTGGGATCACTCCACCTTGCATGCCCGACCTGCCCTTCAGGGCGAGGCGAACTGGTGGGAGCGGCTATTGGGGACGTTTCTATTACGCCCAATACGGAGTACGTTCTTCAACTGAACCTGCGAGCTGCGGATGACTTCTCTTTTTTGACGAATCTGGAGTCGTCCCCAATCCGAGAGATCGATTTCAGCGGTATAGAGGTTCTTTCTGAAGTACCGGCTGTTCTGGCGAGATTTCGCCGACTCAGAATACTTGATTTAACCGGCTGTCCGATTAGTGATGAAGCTCTGGACCGGCTGTCTCAAATGAAACATCTTCGGGTGTTGTTGCTGAACAATACCGGCGTTACTCCGGACGGCGTTGCCGAGCTCAAACGGCGCTTGCCGGGATGTGCGGTCATGATGAAATCCTATTCGGCATCCGCTCTCAGGGAACTCAACAACCCGGCCGCTTTTTCCTGGCCCAGGAAGTGGGCCGCCTTTGGCCCGATACCATCCGGCATGATGCCCGCGGACTCTATACTTTCCACAATGCCCGCTCGTCTTACTGTTGCCGATGAACAGAAATCCGCAGTCCTTGTTGAGGCCGACGGTTCCGAATGGGTTAATCTTGAGCCATATTTCGGTCCGGGGAAAGAGGGAAAAGCCGCCTGGCTTTTCCAGGAAGTCCGGGTCCCGTCGGATATGACGGTAACCGTATGGTGTGCCGCCGACTGGTGGATGTCGTGGTACGTGGACGGTACTCCTGTGTTCGATACGCAGGGCAGTGGTAATCTATCGACCAACTATCGGCATCCCAATCACTCATTTAAGCTGAGATTAAACGAGGGGCGTCACGTCGTGGCGGTTCGCGTAGAGAGTGGCTCTCGAGGCTGGGGGGTGACCTCGGTCGGTGTAGTGGAAGGAGAGCCTGACTCGTGAATTGCACTCGAGCGTTTCGATATTACTGCACATTCAGAGAGATCGCAAAGATAATACTTCACAAAATCCGCGCAAAGCATATATTTTTAAAGAGTTACGGCTCAAAGTTCACAGCGTACACACGGCTTGTAGAAGATAAATTATTCGAAGTTTCGGCATTCTCCCATACTCCTAATTATTTTAGAAGACTTTCCAACCCGGAACGCTCTCCGGTTGCATTGAATCCGGAGGCATGGAATTGTTCGACGATCCCGGAATATACCGGTTAAACCGTAAGAGAAACGTATGACTTTTAAAGCGATTTTGATAGGCTTGTTGGG
>CAZEMW010000231.1:0-6179 GCA_964513105.1 uncultured Fibrobacterota bacterium | reverse complement strand
TCCTTTGTCTGACAAATAATACGCTAAAACTTGTGCTGCGATGCACTGCGGCGCGCTGAGCTTGCCGAAGTGCCGAAGTGAGTCCCGATCATCATCGGGAAAGTGAAGCGTGGATTTGTCAGACAGACAGTCTAATTCTCTCCAGACGGTTTTTTTTGTCGATTCCACTCCGGGTCCGATACTTTCACCCTTGCAGTTTGATCTTGGATGCGATGTGCCGAGTGAACCCGAAGTGCCGGAATGCGTCGACTGAGCCTGATAGGCCTGGCTATGATCTGTCGCCGTCGTGAAAATCCCAATTCTCGACTTCTCCAGTGCCGCCGCACGTCCTGCAAACTCCGGACCCGTCACAGTATCGGCATTTACCGCTTCCCTTGCAGTACGGACACTTTTCTTCGTACGTCACGCTCTTGATGGTAGGATCGGGCAGATTGGAGGTAGTTGTCTTACGGGTACCCGTTCCGTTGCAGTACGTGCAACTTCCGTCGCCACCACAATAGTTGCAGACGCCACTCTGTGGCACGCAGAAAGGGCAGTCTTTCGGATCATACCGTGCCTGACGTTGCTCGTGACGAGCACAGGATCCCAGAGCGGCGGCCGCCGCGAGTGTTATGAAATTTCGTCGTTTCATGTGTTCTCCCGGTCATTTCTTGATTGGCCCCCCCTTCCGGCCGGAATTGAGGAGGAAACTAAATATAGCAATTATGATCGATTAAAAACATTTTTCACATTGGATTCCGACTTACGTATATTAGGTGTCGAGAACTAGTACGAGCAGGATAGTGAAAACCGTCACGGTGTTTTCGATCGGCCGGCAACCGAATTCAGCAATTTCTCTCGTTTCTGTGCATTGAGACAGGTTCGAATACCGCTTGGGCCCCAAAACGTAGGTTTATGATTTTTACAAAGATACGAAACATTCTCCTTTTTGCCTCCGTGCTTCTGATGCCGGGCGCGGGACAGGATGTAGCCAATGTAGGGGTTTCGGAGGTGGTTACTCACACCGTACGCCCGGAAGAGTCCGTAAGCCTGATCTGTATTGATTATTATGGACGATTTCGTGGTTGTATGGGCGACGTGATACGCAAACTCAATCCCGGCGTCGAGGATTTGAGCGAACTGACGCCGGGAGTCGTTCTCAGGCTACCTCGTCCGCGTCAGAGCTCAAGCGTGAATTCCGATCCAACCAGGCTTTTTGGAAGAAATGTATCGGCAGTGCAGGGCGTTGTTACCTATGTTACGGGGAAAGCATTTCTTCTTCCCGATTCACAGGGCGCCAAAACCCCGCTGCATTCGAATACCATTGTATATCCGGGCGACGTGGTCGAGACTGCGGACCGCGGGCGAGTTGAGTTGGTTATAAACCGGGAGATTGTGGTTCGCATTGACGAGAACTCCCGTATTCGGATCAAGCGATTCCGGAACAAGAAACCACATCACGAAACCTCCTTGATAGGGCTGAGCGCCGGACGGGCCTGGGTCAAGGTGAAGGAGTTCACCGATGGGGCCGGTCGATTCCGCCTGGAGCTTCCCGCCGCGGTCGCCGAAGTCCACGGGACGGTGTATGGTGCGGCGGTACGGAGAGCAGGGATGACCGATTTACGAGTTTATCGAGGTACGGTTGCCGTACGTTCGGCACAAAACCACCAAACACCTCTTGCTTTCGATGCAAAAGGCGGAGAAAGAAGTGTCGCCGCGGGGCCGAAGGAAAACTGGACTCGGATTGTACACTCCAATCAACGCGTCTTGATAGGCCGGGACGGCAGGGCTTCCGAGGTCGTTTCGGTGTCGGGGAAAGAACAAGCAGAATGGACGGCCTGGAACGAAAATCGCGATGCGCGAATATCACAACTCTTTTTGGAGAACGCTCGCTGAATACATAATGCGACAGACCGTTTGTATAACGGAAGTGTCGGTACAGGACAGCAATTGATGACTTACTATTATCTGGAGATCGAGCGAGGAAGAGAGAAGGGACGAAGATACAAGATTTCTCCCGGTGCGGTTCCTGTTGGGCGAAAAGCCGGCAACGCCATATCTCTGACCGGTGAAAACCACGTATCGTCGTTTCACGCGGTGATCTATAATTCGCCGCAACGAATGCTCCTGCAGGACATGCAAAGCACCAATGGAACCTTCGTAAATGGGGAACGAGTACAGGAAACAGAACTCTCTCCGGGAGACCTTATCAGTTTCGGGAAGGATGGACCACAAGCGCGTGTGGTTGCGAGTGATACCGAACTCTCAACAGAGTACAATCCGGATGAGAGCCCCAAAACCGATGCGGTAGACGACAACACGAATCGCGCGACCACCGTGGCACCATCGAGAACCGAGGTGAAAAAACCGAATACTCGGACCGACAAAACGAAACACGAGCACACCGGCGAGATCGATACGTCGCGCGGCAACAAATTGCCCTTTGACGGTGCGACAATGACCGGGGTCATGGAGAAAAAATTCCTGGACAAAAAAATCGATGCTTCGGATATGGCCAGTCTCATGAAAGACGGCAAGCGAGTGGAGAAGATACTCGACCGGGGAAACATCGGGGCAACTCAGGCCGGAATGCTGCTGTCCGCCTATTCCGCCGGCAAGCAGATGAAAAGACAGTGGTACGTGATTATTGCGATCATCTCAGTCGTCTCGCTGGCCGCCGTCGCTTTTTTTGCGATTAAGAGTTTCCAGTATCGCGCGCTGGTCAATCGTGGATTGTCGCTTGAAGCTCAGATGGATAAATACGAAAAGCAGATCGCCAAATATAACGACAATCCCGAACTTCACCAGGAAGAGTTGCAAACACTCATCGCGCGTCTTGACCGGACCCGTGAAGAATTGAGCGGGCTGAAAGTCGAGATTAAGGAAGATGATGTCGAGCGCTTCTTTGCCGATTCGGTTGAGGGATTGATTGACAACATTATGATTCGGTTCGGGGAGCGTAATTACCACATTCCTCCTCAAATGGTGGAGCGGGTGCGGTATCATCTGGACATTTATTCCGGTCGTCTGAAACCTGCGATTGCCCGATATATCGCCCGAAAAGAAAAATACAAACCCATGATTCTCAGAATCCTCCAGGAGAACAATCTTCCGCCGGAGCTGATGTATGTCTCCATGCTGGAAAGTGGTTTCAACCCGCGGGCACTCAGTCATGCCGGAGCTCGTGGTCTGTGGCAGTTTATGCCCCGAACTGCCCGCACCTATGGGCTTCGAGTGGACGACCAGGTAGATGAACGGCTCGAACCCGAGAAAGCAACGAGGGCGGCGGCGGAGTATTTCAAGGACCTCATCGCCATATTCGGCGGACGAAGATCGGTCATGCTTGCTATGGCCGCCTACAACGCCGGTGAGGGGCGTGTTATGGGAGCGCTGCGAAAAATCGATAATCCTCTCCAGGATCGAGATTTCTGGTATGTGTACCGCATGGGGTATCTTGCCGAAGAGACAAATGAATACATTCCGCGAATAATCGCCCTTATGATAATAGACGAAAACCCCGATGGGTGGGGGTTCGGTGAAGAGAAGCCCGAAGGCGAGCTGGAACGGGAAAAGGATTTCATCGAAGTCGAGGTCGGTGGGGAGCCGGAGTGATCCCCGGTATCCGGGTTTTCATCACCGGTGTTGATTTGTCGTGACCATGAATGCAAAAAGGGGCTAAACGCCCCTTTGTCTGTCCCGCGATCATTCACGGTTCTATCTTGTGATTAGTTTTCGCCTCTGCAATCCACGACCATGCCCGTATTCTGCAATGTAAATTCCTTTGGGCAAATGGGCCGAGCGAAGAGTTCGCTGTCGCGAAATGTCGATTCTCCTGCCTCTCAGATCATAGCACGTTCGCATGCCGTCTTCTCCGGGCAGGCTTTTGACGGTGTTCGTGAAGGGGGGAGATACGCTCAGTTCTTCGGTGGGATACGCAAAGACATCGATGGTAACCGAAATCGTTTCACGACCGTCTTCGGCTATACCCAGATCGCCCGCTGCGCATTCCAGGACATATTGATAGTGGAGTGCGTACCGTTTCTCCGGCGGAGGAGCATTGTCGGGCAGGTCTTTTACCTTCACCCAATGCCTCGCTGCGGTCCGTACCGGTGCAACTGTCACATTCCCGGACATTTGTGCCGAATTCCCTTCGATTGTGATCGTGCCGTTTGCGGGCGCGGTGAGCCCGTCACCGTTTTGCTGCAATGTGCCCTCAATACTCAGTTCCGCCGAAAGCGAAGGCTTGTTTTTATTGTCGCCCGCAAGAGAACCAAGAATCCGTCGCGCGGCTTCCCCACCACGATTGGTCATTTTCCGCGCCTTCACCATCAGTGGAGCCATGGACAATTCGCTGCTCCACGAAAATGAATTGTCTTCAGTGAAATACCCCCAGAAAAAATTAGGGAGGAATACTCCGTCTTTATCCCGAAGAGCGATTGAGACATTGTCAAAGGGAGGGAACTCATTCCCGAGAACAAAATTGGAGCCACTTTGAGGGAATTCTGCGAATTCGACATTCGGAGAAACACCGGGTTTTGTTTCTTCCCGTGCGAGTGTCGCGTGCGGATCCGGTTCTCCTTTCAGGACAACGAAAAACCCGTCCCACTCACCACCACCGAATGCTTTCTGAGCGGCATTTTCCGAGGTAGCCTCCTGTGCATCCTCGTTCGCGCTTGTAGCGCAGAGCAGGTGGAGCGTACCGTCGACTACTCGGTGGGCGATAGCGGAGTAGCTGTGTTCGGCGACCGCCGTCCGCATGAAACGACGCACCAGCCCGGTACCCGGAAGGCGTGTTGAGTATCGGATCTGCTGTAGTGTACTGTCAAAGACAGTGAAATATCCACCGGGTCCGGTGTCCGAAATCAGGTTGCCTTCAGTTTGGATAATTCCTCCGTCTCCCTGTCCGTACACCGCCATTGTTCCGTCTGCGGTAAGATGCAGATCGCGTACCCGGGTGGTGAGGATCTCATCAGTTTCGGGATCGAAACCGCACCAATGGGTCATGGCCGTTATCTCGTTCGTCTGTCTATCCATTTTCATGAGAGCTACAACGGGTGAATGATCATAACATTTAACTACATTCGGCATGGTAAATCCGCCTTTTCCGCCATGCAAACTGTTGATGAGATCGTCTCGTCGAGCGCCGTCAACATTCCATCCAAGTCCCGAAAACCCAAGAGGTTCGTAGGGATCCCAGGGTTGCCTCGAATACGAAGACTGGTCGCCTTCCGTGGACGCCGCAAGGAGCAAAACATCTTCTTTTGTGGCTTCTACATAATTCAGGTGAGCACGGTCGAGGCGGTACAGGGCGTCGGTGTGCGCGAAATCCGTATCCCATTGATAGAGGAAGTCATAGCGCCATTCGGTCGGTTCATCCAGCCAGAGATTTCCGTTGTGCCAGAAATGGTATCCTCCAAGTTCGCCGAAAATCGCAACATTATATCTGCCGGTCGCTCCTTCTTCGACATGGGGATACACGGTACGTATCCACTCTTTCCCGCCGGTCGTAACGAATCGTGTTCCCAGATTGTTTCCTTCGGAATCGAACACTATCGAGGGGTTCACACCAAGGTGGATGGTCCCGTCGGTCCCCAGAAAAACTTCTTGTCCTCGACTTATGCCCTTGTAGCTCCGCATCCATTCAATTGTCGAAAGGTCCGCACCCACTTTGCATACATACACATGCCAATAGCCGTTTCCTTCGGCCGAACTGAACTCGCCTCCCCTGCAGTATGAGCTTTTGTTCGTCATCTGTGCGTACTTCTCAATAAGCTCATCCGTTGGTACGTCGGACAATTCGGTCATCATGTCTATGGGGTTCGGTCCGACAATACCGGTGAAATAGATGTTTCCGTCCAGATCGACCACAGCATGGGTTGCCGAGCCCGACATCCATGGAAGTCGAACGATATCCTGAATAGCTCCGGATTGACCGTCGAAGGTTGCCAGGAAAACGGTGCCGTTCGGGTGTCGGAAGTCCATCGGTTGGTTGTCGCAAGGATCTCCGACAGCCGAGGGATGTTTGTAATTGGATCGATCCAGAGGTCCGGGTTCGGTCTGATCGGTTCCAAGAACCGTAACGGAAGCATCGCCGAAAGGAGCGAATTCCGGCCCCAGGGTATTTCCGACTACCAGGATGTCGCCGTTTGGGCGGAAACCACCCCCAACCAACCATTCCGAACCACTGCCGCCCAGATATG
>CAZEMW010000230.1:5580-6188 GCA_964513105.1 uncultured Fibrobacterota bacterium | reverse complement strand
CCAGCGCAGAGAGCCCTATGATCGCCAAAAACTCACGATGGGATTGATCTCGGCGTGCAAGAAGCGACCGATCAGCATCAAAAAAATCGAGAGCATCGTCGATAGGATTGAAAATCAGCTCGAAAGGCAGGCAAAAACCGAGGTTCCCAGTACGGAGATAGGCAGAATGGTGATGGATGAGTTATACAAAATCGACGACGTCGCCTATGTTCGTTTTGCTTCGGTATATCGAAAGTTTAAAGACCGGGATGAATTCATCTCAGAAATAAAGGGCCTGAATGCCCGCAATTTGCCGGCAAGCCGGGGCAAATAGCCCCGGCTCTAGTCAATCTGAATCACACTTCCCAAGCCCGCAGTCTTGTCTGTGAAATCATCTTTGAAGTAGTAATAGCCCTGATCGTCGCTCGAGTAGAACTCATTGACTTCCTCTGAAAAGAAAGCCTTGAGCGCACTCTCTCGGTCTTCAGCCTCAATTATTCGATGTCTCAGGGGCTTTTGTTCGGCCGAAGAAATAAATGCTATCGAAAATTTGGGCATGTCGGCAGTTCTCCCTCTATAGTTTAATATCATCACTGTTTTGCTGTTGCTGCACCCAATCAGGACACAAC
>CAZEMW010000230.1:0-5570 GCA_964513105.1 uncultured Fibrobacterota bacterium | reverse complement strand
GATCTAATGCGGTCTGTTCTACAATAGAAAATCTACATTTCTCAGGAAACCCGGTTCATTTTCCATAGCCGCCCCCTGTTTGCTCCCCGGCGGATGAATACCCGCCGGTCGGTGGGATTACCGCTCCATAGAGGCAAACTTAGACATTTTCCTGAAGCAAAAAACTTCGATTAACCGTGTTTGTTATTGTTCCGCGTAGCGGTAGGCTAACCCGGGTTATATAAAAATCAAAGCCGAAAGATCGATATTCGACCTTCCGGCGTTATTCCCCGTAACCTGTCAAATCAGATCTAGAAGCGTCTTCCGCTGGTCATCGAGCCGTTTTCATACTCAGCTTGTGCCACTTTCCGTCCGCCTTTGTTGTATTCGGTTTTCGTACCATGCAGACGACCGTCCTTATAGTGGCATTTCTCCATCGGTTTGCCATTCTCATGGTATCGGATATACTCCCCGTTGAGACCGTTGTCGACATATACGGCTTTGGTTTTCGGCTCTCCCGATTTATACCATTCTTCGTATGTGCCGTTTCGATCACCGTCTTCGTAGGATATCCGCTCTTTCATCGTGCCGTCGGGGTACCAGGAGATTTCCTGTCCGCTTTTTTCTCCATTTTCAAAGGTCACCTCGGACGCTTTCGTGCCGTCTTCGTAATAGGTGACCGACTTTCCCTGGGGGACATCATCCACGAAATCGGCTTTGCTTTTCACCTGGCCGTCCTCGTACCAGGTAATATCCTCACCGTTTTTCATGTTGTTTTGGTAGTGTATTTCCCGATATTTGCCGCCGCCTTCATAATAAACAGTTGTCAGGCTGTCGGGTTTTCCATTAGAAAACCACCGATCGGACTGTACATTGCCGTTTTCGAAGTAGATCACCTTTCGACGCACATTGGCTCGTGATCCCAGGTAGTGATGCACTTCCTTTTTGCTGCCGTCCGGATAGGTCTCAACAACAGTTTCCTCCATTGAAGCCGGTCCACAACCAATAAAGGCAATAAGGCAAGCAATAGCGGGAATAGTACCGAAGTACGTCTTCATGATCCCTCCACGATCCTGTTTGTTTGTTCTTCAGAGTCTGCCGTAATACTTCCGACGCAGATGCCCGGCTTCGGCCGACTCACCATTCGCTCAGCAACCGTCTCCCACCACCGGAATATCCTTTGAAGGTGAGAGTTTCCGGCAGGAACAAGGTACGGTCCTTTGAGTAACATACATTGAAATGGACTTCGAGTCAAATGGGATTCAGCCCACCCCCTATGGTATTTTGCATACGATCTCAGCCGCTTGGGGTCCCGGGTTAAGCCAATTTGCCCGGGGCAAATCATTTACCCAGTGCCTGTCCGGAAACCCGCTTTGGTGTGTCGGCCGAGCGAGAAAGCGCTTGGCGAGGCGTCACAAAGAGGCGTATCCGCGGCGATACGGTGATTTGGGACAACGAAGCCAGGCGCTTTCGCAGCCGGTCGACGCGCCGAGTGGGGTTTTGGGACAGGCACTACCTAACGATGATTGGATCACAGAATGCGTTTTCGTCCATGTATTGATCTCCATGGAGGCAAGGTTAAGCAGATTGTCGGCAGTACGTTGTCCGACACGCCGGGCCGGATACCGACTACCAATTTCGAAGCGGACAAACCGGCTTCTTACTATGCCGATCTATACCGGACCGACAGTCTCCGAGGGGGACATGTCATAATGCTTGGACCAAACAATGAAACGGCCGCTCAGGAAGCTCTATCCGCTTTTCCGGGAGGACTGCAGGCAGGGGGCGGGATTACCGCCGAGAATGCCGCGAAATATCTGGACTCCGGCGCATCACACGTGATTGTGACATCCTATATTTTTTCCGACGGACGCCTGAAAGAAGAAAGACTTGCCGAGATGGTACGTTGCGTCGGAGCCTCACGGCTGGTTATTGACCTGAGCTGCAAAAGTGTCGACGGCACCTTCTTCGTCACCACGGACCGATGGCAGAAACTCAGCCGGCTTACCTTGGGAGAAAAGGTCCTGAACACTCTGGCGAAATCCTGTGCCGAATTTCTGGTACACGCGGTGGATGTTGAGGGCAAGCAGGGCGGAATTGATGAAGAGCTTGCCCGGTTACTCGGCAGATATTCTCCGATTCCGGTGACCTATGCCGGAGGGGCTCGAAGCATAGAAGATCTGGAAACAATCCGGGTTGCCGGCGAAGGCCGGGTAGATGCCACGATCGGCAGCGCATTGGACATTTTCGGGGGACCGCTCCCCTACCGGGATGTTGTGCAATGGCACCGCCGGCAAAACAACCCGATATGGAATAACTGAACGCGATCCGTGTAACCCCCCCCCACAAATCGGACTCGGACTCGGACTCGGACTCGGACTCGGGCTCGGTGTCGGACTCGGAATCGACTCCGTCTTCGCCCCCCGGCCTCTCGAATCCGACACCGATTCCGATTCCGAATCCGAATTTTGAGGCCTGCCGGTTGCGAACCACACGCGTGATCGCAGGCCGACAGGCTCCGGAAAAAGTCTTCGTGCCTGCCATGCCGCCTCGACTCAATCCTCCTCGTCCTCATCCTTCCACTCTGAAAGCATTGCTTTGAGATCAAGGAAACGTGGAACAAAGTTTTCGAACTCCAACAGACGAAGACTGTTCGGGCCGTCGCAGAGCGCGTTGTCCGGATCGGGGTGAACTTCGAAAAAGAGGCCGTCCACGCAGTGGCAAATGGCTGCAAGAGCCATCGGTATGGCCATATCCCGATTTCCTCCGGACGCTCCCCCCAGTCCGCCGGGAGCCTGAACGCTATGCGTGGCGTCAAAAATCACGGGAGCGCCTAAAGCTTTCATCTCCTGCAACCCCGGGAAATCGACCACCAGGCGATTGTAGCCGAAAAAGGTACCACGCTCGGTCAGAAGGCATCGGGAACCTATTTTCTCCACCACGAACCGCATGTCGGCCGGAGACATAAACTGACCTTTTTTTACGTTTATGGGCAGTTCGGTCTTGGCTGCATTGAGCAACAAATCAGTTTGTCTGCAGAGAAATGCCGGAATCTGCAGTACATCCACCACCTCCGCAACTTCAGCGGCATCGCCCGGAACGTGTATGTCGGTCAAGACGGGAAGCCCGGTCTTCTTTTTGACCTTCCGCAGAATTTCCAGGCCTTTCTGCTTACCGATTCCTCGAAAGGCAGACAGCGAGGTCCTGTTGGCTTTATCGTAGGAAGCCTTAAAAATCACGAGCAGATCCTGGCGCTGGGCCAGGTGCGCCAGCCTGTCGGCAACCCGCAGGCAGAGGTCTTCCGACTCGATCACACAGGGGCCTGCGACAAAGAATGGGCGCGGCCACTCGGAGAAGTCTTTGCTGAGATTCTTGAACAGTCGGCTCATGGTTTTGCCTCCGTCGCGAAATGGATAAGTACCAAAACTACAATCAACCTTGACTCCCACGGGCAGGACAACATATTTTGAGTTGTTTTGCCGGGCACCGGGCTGGTACCCACGAGGAATCTCTCGGTCCTGAAAAATATCTTATTTTCGGCATCAGCCGGCAGAATACGTCCAAATATCAATAAACCAAGCCTTTTCCATGGGGGAGCATATGGCAATCAAAGTAGGAATTAACGGGTTCGGCAGAATCGGACGACTTGTTTTCCGTGCAGCACTGAAACGTGACGATGTCGAAGTCGTTGGGATCAACGATCCTTTCCTTGATCCTTCTTACATGATCTACCTTCTGAAGTACGATTCGGTTCACGGCCGGTACGAAGGTGAACTTGAAGCGAAGGATGGAAAAATTGTAGTGAACGGTAAGGAAATTGCCGTTTTCACCGAAAAGAATCCTGCCGATATTGGCTGGAAGAGCTGCGGCGCCGAATACGTCGTTGAGTCGACCGGTGTTTTTCTCACCAAAGAAAAAGCCCGGGGACATATCGACGCCGGTGCGAAGCGCGTTGTTATGTCGGCCCCGTCCAAAGACGACACACCGATGTTCGTCATGGGCGTTAACCACAACACCTACAAAGCCGATATGCAGTTCGTTTCGAACGCGTCCTGCACCACCAACTGTCTCGCTCCCGTGGCCAAGGTCCTGCACGACAACTTCGGTATTGCCGAAGGTCTCATGACCACCGTGCATGCTATGACTGCTACTCAGAAGGTCGCCGATGCACCTTCGGGCAAGAAGTGGCGTGACGGCCGGGCTGCTTCCGGCAACATCATTCCGGCAAGCACCGGTGCCGCAAAAGCAGTGGGCAAGGTGATCCCGGACCTCAACGGAAAGCTGACCGGTATGGCCTTCCGCGTACCGACTCTCGACGTTTCGGTTGTGGACCTGACCTGCCGCCTCGAGAAGCCGGGTTCGTACGATGCGATCAAGGCTGCTATGAAGAAGGCTGCCGAAGGTGAAATGAAGGGCATTCTCGGTTACACCGAAGACGAAGTGGTTTCTTCCGACTTCATCGGTGAGAGCCGCACTAGTGTGTTCGATGCCGGTGCCGGTATCTCTCTCAGCGATAACTTCGTTAAGGTTGTATCCTGGTACGACAATGAGTGGGGTTACTCCACAAAAGTGCTCGACCTGATCGCTCATATGGACACGGTCAAGTAAGCTGATTTTCCAATTGCGGAATGTATTCGGCTCCCCGGTCTCCGGGGAGCCTGTTTTCTATCACCAAGCCGTCTCACATCTCGGCACTACAAGTCCCGGACCGACAAACCGTATCGGCAAAAGGGAGCTTCTCTCTTTTTTCCGGGCAACGACATCCAACTGTATGAATTTCGCATTCGGACTGACCGTCGATTTCGGCGAAAACCTTGAGAACGGCACGATTGGTGCCCGGCTTTCGCGGGTACAGTCCGGATCCGTTGAAGTGAGTATCACCAGATCAAGCAAGGGGAAGCGGAGGCTACCATGAGCGACAAACTGTTTATAGAAGACCTGTCGGTGAAAGGAAAGCGTGCGCTGGTGCGAGTGGATTTCAACGTGCCACTCGATGAAAACGGCAAAATTACCAATGACAAACGCATTGTCGCGTCTTTGCCGACAATCAAGTATCTGTCCGAAAACGGCGCGAAGGTTGTGCTGATGTCTCACCTTGGTCGGCCGAAAGGACAGAAAAAACCCGAATTCAGCTTACGTCCCGTGGCCGAAGATCTAAAATCGCGCATCGATGCATCGGTATCGTTTGTCGAGGACTGCATCGGCGATTCCGTTACAAAGGCGGTTTCGGAGATGAAGGACGGCGAAGTACTTCTGCTTGAGAATCTTCGCTATTACGCCGAGGAAGAAAAGAATGACCCTGAATTCTCAAAGTCGCTGGCGACTCTGGGTGATATCTATGTAAATGATGCATTCGGCACCGCACACCGAGCGCATGCCTCCACGGCCGGCGTAACGAAGTTCATTGATCAGTGTGCTTCAGGATACCTGATGAAGAAAGAACTTGACTATCTTGGTGGCGCGCTGGAAAACCCGCAGCGTCCGTTTGTAGCCATTCTTGGCGGGGCCAAGATTTCCGGCAAAATCGATGTCATAACCGCGCTTATGGACAAAGTCGATGCCCTGATAATTGGCGGCGGAATGAGTTATAC
>CAZEMW010000229.1:4270-6211 GCA_964513105.1 uncultured Fibrobacterota bacterium | reverse complement strand
GTATTCGGAATATTCAACAACTACGGATAACCCGAACGACTTTTCCGAGAATCTCCAATGATTCGGTTTGATCCGCGGTGATTGTAATTGGCCGCATTGCATCGTTTGCCGGAATGAGGAGGACCGTGCCGCGTGACTTGAGCACATACTTCAGGGTGGCCTCGCCATTCCATAATACTGCGGCGATTTCATTTCTTCCTACTTCCGGCCGACGTCTCACCACCACAAGGTCACCGTCGAGGATATGGGCGTTTATCATGCTTTCGCCTTTCACCCGAAGGGCAAAATATTCACCGCTTGTATTGTCGATACCCAGTGTTGAAAGGTCGAGTCTGGTTTCGATATTTTCGATAGCTTCAATCGGTATGCCGGCGGCAATTTCTCCCACCAGAGGAACCTCTTTTCCACTGGGCCGAAGCGATTGAAGACATCGGGTGCTATTTTTTGTCCCTGTTTTGCGAGTGGAGACGTATCCTTTACGCACAAGCGCCTGAACATGTTTTGTCGCGGAATGCGGCGAAGCAAATCCAAAACGATGCTGGATCTCCTGATACGTAGGGGATTGCGAATACCGAGAATGGTAATCTTCAATAAATGAAAGAATTTCGGCTTGCTTGGGCGTAAGCGACTGCATTGTTTCTCCTTAAAATCGGTGCAGAAACCAATTGGTATATAAATATACACCAATGGTGAAGAGGGGTCAATGCAAAAATGGTCCTGAAAGTCGGGGACCAACACGGAACATGTTCACAAGAAACGAGTGGAATGTTTTTCCTTGATCCTTGACCTTTTATTCTTTGATCTTTCGTCCCCCCCCGGGGGGCGGGGGTGTTTGGTTTCATATCGGAATGAGCCCGATCGGGCGGGATCAGGCTTGTTCCGATATGTTTTTTACCATAAAGTGCACAAAGAATATGTAAATTATGACAATTGTATTGTCGAGCACTCTGTTAGTAACTTTGTACCATGGTAGGGGAGTTGGACTGAAGAAGTTATATGCAATAACACCGGGTACAAGGGGGTGACATGATTGAGAGCGCAGGGACACAATGGTACTGGTTGGGGCTCTTGGGAGTAGCCGCGGGAATTATCAGCGGCGCATTGGGGGTCGGAAGCGGAATTGTGCTTGTCCCCGCACTAACACTTCTTTTGGGGCTTGTCCAAAAACAGGCTCAGGGCACTGCTCTGAGTGTCATGGTGGCAATGGCTCTTGTTGGTGCTACCCGGTACCATATTAATCCGGACATAAAGCTTTCCTGGACTTTGATCTTGATTGTGGCCGCCGGCGCAGTACTGGGCTCGGTGATTGGAAGTCAGATTGCGTTTGCTTTGCCGGGCGGTGCCCTTAAAAAAATATTTGCGATTTTCATTATAGTTGTAGGTATTCGGATGCTGTTGAAGTGAAAAAATTGTGTTCGAAAGTGGAGGATTGAAACAGATGAAAGTAAATGTCGAATATACCGCGCAGCTGAAAACAATTATTGGAGCAGGCGCAGAGATTTTTGAAGTCGATGATAGAACGAACTTGTCGGGGATACTATCGATTATAGCCGAAAAATACGGTGATAAACTTCAGGATGTACTCCTCGACAAAGATGGAAACCTTCAACCCTCGGTGCTCGTGAGCGTAAATGATGCCCAGGCCGATCCGTTGGTCAACGAGCCCCTGCACGATGGGGATCGGGTATCGTTTATGTCTCCTATGGCGGGGGGATAGTATTCATTTGGGATTTCGGATTGGGGATTGGGGATTGGGGATTGGGGATTGATGCGTTGCACTGAGCGCAGTCGAAGTTAGCGAAGCTGAAATGTCGAAGTCTGGTTCTTGTTTTTTGACCTTTGACCTTCGGCAACTGAGCGGAGCACTGTGCCGAGCGAAGCCGAGGTGCCGAAGTCTGCCCTTTGACCTTCGGTGACTGAGCGGAGCCGAAATGCCGAAGT
>CAZEMW010000229.1:0-4170 GCA_964513105.1 uncultured Fibrobacterota bacterium | reverse complement strand
TGCCGAAGTCTGCCCTTTGACCTTCGGTGACTGAGCGGAGCCGAAATGCCGAAGTCTGCCCTTTGACCTTCGGTGACTGAGCGGAGCCGAAGTCTGACCTTTGTTTCTTGACCTTTGTTCTTTGACCTTTGTTCTTTGACCTTTGTTCTTTGGGGGGGGTGTTTAAATTTTGTCTTTGACCGATTTTGAAAAACAGGTATACGAATGGCAGATATGGGTGCCGGGGTTTGGTGAAGAGGGGCAGGAGAAGCTTAAGAATGCTTCGGTTCTGGTGTCGCGCTGTGGTGGCCTGGGAAGTGTGGTTGCTTACGAGCTGGCGGCCGCGGGGATTGGAAAGCTCGTACTTGCCCATGCCGGAAATGTAAAGCCAAGTGACTTGAATCGTCAATTGCTTATGACTCACGATCACCTGGGAAAACCGCGCATCGAATCGGTCGAAAAAAGGCTCAAGGAGTTGAATCCCCGTCTGGAAATCGAAGCGTACAACGCAAATGTTACCGAAGAAAACGCGTCGGATCTGGTGGGGGCGGCCGATCTGGTTGTCGATTGTGCCCCTCTCTTTGAGGAGCGGTTTCTCATGAAACGTGAAGCGGTTCGGCAGAACAAACCGATCGTCGAATGTGCAATGTATGAACTCGAGGCCCAGATCACGTCGATTATTCCTCGGGAAACTGCCTGCCTTCAATGCCTGTATCCGGTTAAACCATCGGTATGGAAACGAGAGTTTCCGGTGTTCGGGGCGGTATCCGGGTCGGTTGGATGCATGGGGGCAATGGAGGCCATCAAGATTTTGTCCGGAGTGGGTGATCCTTTGAAAAATCGATTTTTAGCCTACAATTTGCGGGATTTCAGTTTCAAAGAAGTTCGAATCAGAAAAAATCCCCATTGTCCGGTGTGTGGCGAGGCCTGAGACTATAACCTCCGTCCGAAACGGAAAAATCATGAGACCGCATGTGATTATTGACATTTCAGAGTATTTTTGTCCAATGACCTTTGTGAAAACGAAAGTCGCACTTGCCGAGATGAAAGTCGGTGAAATACTTGAGATCCATTTGCGTGGCGAGGAACCATTCTGCAATGTTCCCCGGTCGGCCAAAGATGAGGGGCATGAAATCCTTTTTACAGAATCGCTTGGAGAAGATCGGTACCGGATATTGGTACGGAAAAACTGATTTGTCACTCACAACGGGAGAGTTTCATGATACGGTTGCCCATTAAAAACACAACGGATTTTTATGAAATAGATCCACGAGTGATTGTTGCGGTGGGATTGAACTATCGAGCGCACATTGCCGAGCATTCGCCCCCGGATGCGCCTACGCCGGCAATACCTGAAGAACCGGTACTTTTTGCCAAAACACCGAATGCCGTAATTGGTTCGGATGAACCCATTGTGCTTCCGAAGTTTGTCGACGAGTACAATTTCGCGAATCTTCGTGTCGATGAAGAAGCTGAATTGGCTTTTGTTGTCGGCAGAAAAAGCAGGAATGTTCGCAAAGAAGACGCGTTCAAGCATATTTTCGGATTTACCTGCCTCAACGATGTCAGTCAGAGGAATTTTCAGAGGTCGGATGCTTCCGGATGGTTTCGGGGGAAATCGCTGGATACGTTTTGTCCCGTTGGTCCGGTGCTGGTACCCACCGAAGATTTGGGCGATCCTCAGGAACTTGAGATCACGGGACGGGTGAATAGGCGAGTGGTTCAGTCTTCAAACACAAAACACATGATTTTCTCCGTTGCCGAGCTTCTCGAGTTCATAACACAGCATTTCACGCTTATGCCGGGGGACATGGTCACAACCGGCACTCCCAGCGGTGTTCATCCCCTGGAGGATGGAGATGTAGTCGAAGTGGAGATCGAGAAAATCGGCATTCTGCGCAATCCTGTTGTCAAAGAATCTTGACCCGACTCATCGGTGCGGGAGGAGAGCGGGCATAAATGCGTTCGGCTGCTGCGAAACTTGGGCTAAGGCTACCTTTCTTTCCCGAATTGATATCCGGCCGACGCGGTGATCCATCTGAAATGGCCTGCCTCAGGTTCCCCCAGTCCCAAGAGCAATGCATCGGTAGCTCTCGGATGGTTTTCACATTTTCGACAGGTCTGTCGGACAATAACGGCTATGGAATCTTCGTCATGGAACAGAATGACGAAGCTGATATGCGGTGTGTCGGCTGCGAAACTTGGTCTAGTAGAGCGTTTCCGAAGTAACGTTACTGAATCGGTGAGCGATCAGTGGGGCAATCGAGGCGCGAATGAGGAGAATACTGGAAGTATTTGACGATTGAGCAACGAAGACTGCGCCGCTGAGCGCCGGCGAGATTGTAACGTTATTTTGTAATCGCTCTACTAGAGACCATCCTGTAGACCCCGGGGCGTGCCAAGAGTCATTATTTGGTGCCTGCCCGGAAACCCCCGTTGATGGGGTCCCGAATTAACTTCGGGACTCGATCAACCTTTCGATTGGGTCCGAAAAGGGCTCCTTTCCGGATTGAAATCGGGACTCGGCGTCCATTTTCGGGGGTTTTCGGACAGGCACTATTTATATTACGGCGTAAAATCATCCTGTCTCCGAAGAATTCTGCTGTAGGAACAAAGGCTGATGGTGATTTCCGGTAGCGGTTTTTGAGTCTACTATTCGCTCGAAAAACCAGAGGTACACGGCGGCTCAGCTTATCTTGGGGGCATTCTTCGGTCTTTGACTAACACACGTTTTTTTCTATGTCCCAACCGGCCGACTACTCGACCGTGGTGAAACAACCTATATAACACCCGGCTCTGTCCGGGTTAGACAGGAGAGGCGGGCATGAAAATCGGCATTGTTAGTGATACTCACCGCAACAGTGCGGGCCTGGCGACTGTTGTGGACTGGCTGATCGATAGACAGAAGATTACCGGCTTGTACCATCTGGGTGACGATTATGACGACGTGCGCGGGTTGGAGTCACTTGATATCACCATCGTGCAGGTCCCGGGAGTCTATCACCCGGGATATCGTGACGGATCCCTTCCGGCAAAGATAAAGGAGACCCTTGTTGGTCTCCGTGTGCTTCTGGTTCATGCGCTGGAGAAAGATTTCACCGACGAGGACCGATCTACTTCGGACATCATTTTGCATGGGCATACTCACCAACCGGGATTCAGGGTCGAAGATGGTCTCTTGTTCATGAATCCGGGGCATCTGAAAGCCAAAGCAGACAAGACTATTGAGCCTACGTTCGGCCTATTGGATGTACGAGACACGGCGGTTAAGGCTACTATTTTAGGCATGGACTATGAAGTGGTCGAGTCGCTTGATCTTACCAGATCTGAAAATGGGTTGTATCGTATTTGAGGGCCAACCCACTCCGCTTCCGTTTCAAAGAATGCGCGTGCGATTTCCTCGTATGCGCATTTTTTGGTTGTTTTGCGTATCTTTTTGAGTGTTTTCTTCATTGAGCGAAAACAATGTGACCAGTACCACCACAACTCTTTCATAGCTCCCAGAAGTGGCGCCGGGCCGTCCATTTTACGAGAAAACGCTTCGTAGAGAGCGTCGTGGAATCTTCGAAATCGAGCGATTTCCTCTCCGGGTCTGTAGTTTCCACGGATCTGCTCCACCACAAAAGGGTTCATCACGGCTCCGCGGCCGATCATAACACCTCCGGAAGGTGCGAACGTGGTAACGACGGCTTGGTGTTGTGTGGCGATGACGATATCTCCGTTGTAGACGACGGGGCAGGTGCAGTTCCGGTTGAGGGGGGCAAATCGGTCGAGATCTACGGTTCCTTCGTAAAACTGTGTGGCGATGCGAGGGTGCACGATTAATGCATGGAGAGGGTATTGGTTCAGGGAGGGAAGCAACCGCATAGCATCTTCGGGATCGCTAAGCCCCAGCCTGATTTTCACCGAAATTCGGCACGTGGTCCGTGGCATCACGGAATCGAGAAATCGTCGGATGCGGTCTACCTGTGGTAAGAGGCCCGAGCCGCGGTTCTTTCGAGTGACCGTGCCAAAGGGGCATCCCAGGTTCCAATTGATATGAGAATATCCGAATGAGCTTTTTATGAATTCGGCCATTCGAAGGAAATCATCGGGGTCGTTACCCAGAAGCTGGGGAACAACGGGTAGTGATCCGGCATTCTCAGGCAGTATTTCGCGGTAATGAGAAATAGCGGCTGTTTTGCCTGCAAC
>CAZEMW010000228.1:0-6258 GCA_964513105.1 uncultured Fibrobacterota bacterium | reverse complement strand
AGGTGTACGAACTGATATCACTTTGCCCGTACTTCAGCTGGGCGTCACGGTTCAAAGGGAAGGGAATATCTGGATACGAACGGTACCCGCGGTGCATTTCCCATAGCCGAGACTCAGGAAAAAAAGCTGAAGGAACTTAACGACACTCTTGAAAAGCTTCTTGAGCGTCCCGAGTATCGAACCTTTACCCTTATCGGGTCGGGGTTTCAGAAAAAATTCGGTCAAACCACCGTATCTCGTCAGGATATTAACAAATCGATTCCGAAACAGAAGTCGGATGGATTTCTTCACACTATACGCGACACTGTGCAGCGACTTGATCCGGATGGGTCGTTTTTTCGCATTGAAGACACCGGTCTGGATATCGAGATAATGCTTACCGTCCCAAGCGATTCCGACAACGGAGCGCTTCGCGATTTTGATAAAGGTGACGGAGTGCGTTTCCTCGAACAAGAGCTCTCTTTGGGAATGGCTCGGGGACCAAACCTCATCTGCGGGGATACCCCGTCCGATGTCCCCATGGTGCAGGCTTCAATGGAGATGACAAATAAAACCGCAGCCGTCTTTGTGACTCGACGTGACGATCTCCGCGAGCGGGTCCGATCAATCTGCCCCGGTTCCGTGTTTGTTGAAGATCCCGATGCTCTGGTTGTTGCACTCGATCGTTTTTCTCGTGAATCCTGAGTACGTTTATCATGACCTTTCGTGCCGACGACGCATCCGGCGTCGGGCGGTAACTGGATTGAAAGGTAGCTACCATAAGGAGAATACATGGCCAAGCAACGCAGAAAGCGACGTGACGCCGGGTGGAATCTCACCTATCATGAGTTTCTACCCGAAGAAGAAAAACTGCGTGAGACTCTGACCGCTGTTGGAAACGGATATTTCGGTACTCGCGGATGCGCCCTTTTTGAACGTTCATCCGACGTTCACTACCCCGGCACGTACATGGCAGGCGTCTATAACAAGCTTCCCAGCAAAGTACACGGCAAAGATATCTACAATGACGACTTTGTAAATTGTCCGAACTGGCTTCTTACCGAAATAAAAATCGAAAACGGCAAATACACAAGTCCTTTGCGCCAGAAGGTACTCGAATATGAGCACAATCTGGATTTCCATAACGCCGTGATGTCCCGCATGGTTACTTTCGAGGACCGAAAGGGACGGCAGACCCGCCTGGAGGCCGAAAGAATGGCGGGAATGCACAATGCGCATCATGCGGCCGTCCGTCTGACAGTAACCCCTCTCAACTACGACGGTAAAATTTCGCTTCGTTCATTTCTGGACGGCACGGTTATCAACGACGGTGTACCGCGATACCGAAATCTCAACAGTCATCATCTTGAGCCCATTGACCAGGGAGAAATCGATGACGGAATCTTTCTTCATGTGGAGACGACTCAGTCTCACGTCCAGATAGCCATGTGCGCCAAACACCGAATTCGGACCGGTGATAAGCAGGTACATGTCGATCGTAAGATCAACGGACAGCCGGGTGTGGTATCGGAGACGCTGACTTTCGACGCAAAAAAGGGTACGAAGTACACCGTTGAGAAGCTGGTAAGTATTAGTACCTCTCGTGATGAAAACGTCGCCAGCGCGATTGACGCCGCACGCACTCTGCTGTCCCATGCTCCCAATTACGAACGTCTGTTTCGGACGCACCGTGACGAATGGCGGGCGATCTGGAGCAAAACGGACATCTTGATCGAGGGCGATCCGTTTGCGCAGAAAGTGGTCCGTTTGCATTTGTATCACCTGCTTGTAACCGCCTCCCCAAAACACAGTATTCACATCGATGCAGGAATGCCCGCGCGCGGACTTCATGGTGAAGCATACCGTGGACACATTTTCTGGGACAGCATCTATGTCATGCCCGTCTTCTACCAACGATTTCCGAATGTTGCTCGAGCAGCTCTCATGTATCGTTTCCGACGACTGGATGCGGCAAGAAACTACGCTCGAGAGTATGGCTATGAAGGTGCGATGTTTCCCTGGCAATCTTCTAACGATGGTCAGGAAGAAACGCAGGTAATCCATTACAATCCGGTATCCGGGAAATGGGACCCAGACCTGAGTTCACGCCAGCGACACGTATCGATCGCCATTTTCTACAATGTATGGGAATACTATTCGTACACCGGCGACGAACGATTTCTTCATCGATACGGCGCGGAAATGCTGGTCGAAATAGCCCGATTCTGGGCGAGCATAACTACGCTCGACAAAAGAGACGGCCGGTACCACATCGAAGGCGTCATGGGACCGGATGAATTCCATGAAAAGTATGCCGATGCTCCGATGGAAAAGGGTGGATTCCGGGATAATGCCTATACGAACATTATGGTGGTGTGGGTACTGGAGAAAGCGATGGAGATGTACGACACACTCCCTCGGGAAGTAAAGCAGGACTTGCGGGATAAGATTCAGTTCAACACCGGCGAGATGGAGCGTTGGCGCGAAATAACCCATAAAATGAGCGTTCCGATTACAAAGGACGGCCTTTTGTCCCAATTTGAAGGCTATATGGGGCTCAAAGAGCTTGATTGGGAAGCCTACCGTGAGAAGTATGGGAACATTCACCGAATGGATCGGATACTCAAGTCCGAAGGAGACTCTCCGGATCTGTATAAGGTGTCAAAGCAGGCCGATGCGCTCATGCCGTTCTATGTGCTTGATCTTGACGAGGTGGTTCGTATACTCAAGCAGTTGAAGTACTCAATACGCGGCAGCAAAGTTGATTTCCTGCGAAAGAATTACGAGTTTTATATACAACGTACCAGCCACGGCTCGACTCTCAGTAAAGTGGCCCACGCAACCATTTCACGCGATATGAACACCCCCGAAGAAACCTGGCGGTGGTTTCTTGAGTCGCTCGAAAGCGATGTTTACGATACTCAGGGCGGGACCACCACCGAAGGTATTCACTGTGCGGTTATGGGGGGAAGTATCAATATAATCAGTCGAGTATTCGGAGGTGTTACGTATTTCGAAGGCGGCAAAATAGATATCAGTCCCTCCCTCCCGGCTCACTGGAAACGGTTGTCCTTCAAGCTACTCCTTCATGGGACGTGGTATTCTTTCGAGTTCACGCAACAGGATGCCAAGGTCATAATCGATACCGAAGGCGAAAACCCTCTCACTGTTCGCGTTGGTAAAAAAGCAACTCTGCAATAGCCCGCCGAAATCTTCCCGTTCTCCGTGACGGAAAACGGGAACCGGAATATGAGAATCGGCCGCCGAAGCGGTCGATCTCATATTCCACCAAAGGCTTTCTTCAGACTGTTTGTCTGACAAAGGAATTATCTGTTTGGTGGCTGAGCCTGGCCGAAGTCTGATTTTCGATCTTTGGTAACTGAGCCGAGCGCTGTGCCGAGCGAAGCCGAGGTGCCGAAGTTTGAGCCGGTTACCGAGCGAAGCGCCCCGTATTGCGCTGCATTGAGTCCCGATCACACATCGGGAAAATGCCGAGGTATCCGGCTTTGCCGGTTTAGTAGAATCGAAGTCTGAGTGAAGTGCAGCCCCAGGAAGAGAGTTCTAAAACGTCGCGAGCCATCCACCGTCGACATACAGTATCTGCCCGGTCACAAATTTCGATGCCTCCGAAGCAAGATACACCGATGCACCCTCAAAATCACTGGGTTTCCCCCATCGTCCCAACGGTGTGCGCTTCTTCACCCAAGCATCGAAATCCGGTTTGTCTACCAGCGGTTGCGTCATGCCGGTCTGGATGTAGCCCGGCCCGATTCCGTTCACCCGTATTCCGAATTCTGCCCAGTCAACGGCCAGAGCCCGCACCAGTTGCCGAATACCGCCCTTGGTGGCGGTATACGGAGAGGTTGTCGGACGAGCAGCTTCACTCATCAGCGACGCGATCATAATGATGCTGCCCGGGGTTTTATTGTCGAGATGCTCACGCGCGAAACACTGTGATAAAACATAGGGAGCCGTAAGATTCACTTTCAATATCTGGTTGAAATCGTCGAGCGCGATTTCGTCGGCACGTCCCCGGCATTGCATACCGGCGTTGTTCACCAGAATATCGATTCCCCCCATCGCATCACGGACTTCGGAATAGAAACCGGGAATACCTTCATTATCCGAAAGATCGAACGTAAATGCGCGACAGCCGGTGTCGTAAGTATCCAGTGTTTCGAGTGCTACCTGATTTGATTCTTTTTTTCTTCCACTTATCGCAACAGCCGCACCGGCGCGAGCCAACCCCACCGCAATACCTAGTCCGATCCCGGTATTTCCCCCGGTCACCAGTGCCTTTTTGCCCTCCAGACTGAACAGTCCAAGTTCCATTTGCCCACTCCCGTTGATTATCAGTTGTAGTTCGGATCGTTAACCGCAAGATCATACCGTCGACTCTCTTTACGATGCGCCGTCATGACCCAGAAATAGCAGCTTTTTGCTCCGGGCATGCCCACCGTGGGATGATATCCTTCGGGAACCACGACGCAGTCTCCGGTCGATACGGGGTGAACGAATTCAACCACTCCCGGTTTGCGTGACGCCAGATGGAGAGCGAATTTCGGGGCGGGAATGTCGAAGTAGCAGTACACCTCTTCCAAATCCTTAGTGTGTTGGTGCGGCGGCCAACTCGTCCATTTTCCGTCTTCACCCCAGGTAATTCCGGTAATGAGACGAGACCCGGGAACTTCCTGGTTGATGCACATGTGGACTTCACGCTGGTACGGTGGTTTTCCATGGACCTGGTGAATTTCTCCCAATGGAAGATTCATATCAAGATGCCGGGTGAAGAACTCCCCGATCCCCTCGTACGGTCCTGCTCCGATGAAAACACTGCAGTCTTCCTCAGCAGTCACTTCGGTCGTCTTTCCTCCAGGAAGATAGAACGAATCCATCACCGCCAGGGTATCCGACGAAGACTCACATTCAACACGGCAGGTCCCCGCAATTATCGCCGCACTCATTTCGAGATTGTCTTTCTGAACTTTCGTCGACTCGCCTTTTTTCAGATTCAGTCTGAATATCCACGTTTCTTTGCAGGCGGAATTCTCGGGAGACACAACCGTATGGAACCCGGGTTCATCGGAACTCCGGTACTTCCAATTCTCCGGATGGGCCGTATCAAAATTGCACATATTTTCTCCTTCGGGTGCAGAAAGCCATTACTGTGGTCTACGTGTGTGAAGAAAAATAATCCATGAAACAATTTCGGGCTTCTCGGAGGGCTGGTGCCGCTGTGCAGGGGACGTTCATGCTTCGACCAAGCTCAGCACGAACGGTAAAGGCAGACTCTCTCCCCTCCTCCCGTTCGCCCTGAGTTTATCGAAGGGACAGGACTCTGCGTACTGAGGACCGATCATGCGGCAACTTGGCTCTGCACGAACGGGGTACATTCCTATTATATGAAAGGAGGAAACTGTGTCTTATCGACGGCAATGCCGACCCCCTCCATTTCAACAAGCCAGGTCGGCCTGCAGACCGGCCCCTTGAGGAACAGAAGCGGTACGTGCTCGGGGACTCTTTGCCGGACCACATTCTCGACGATATCCTTCGCATGGACATCACGAAGATATACAAGAAGATATCGCATATTACTCAGATCGGCGCCATGGGGCCGCAGAAGTGCCTCGACATTGTCGAGTGTTCTCTCGGCCTGTTTTTCCACATCACCAAGATGCAGAACATTTCCGTTTTTGTCGATACTTGCGGTACCCGAGATATGAAAATGCGAGCGATCACCGAATCGTATCCGGGTTCCCCGCTCGAATGTTACGCCGTAATTGATCGTGGGAGAAAGGTTCTCAAGAGCTTCCATCCGAACGATCTGTTCGGGGACAAGACCACCGATCGACAGAGAGTCAACGGTCAGAAGACTATCCACCGTACGTGATTTTCCTTCAATTCCCGTGCTGGCGATATACCGGGTTTCCGGGGTGAGTCCCTGCTCAATGAAATATTCCCGCCGGGCGTCTACCATGCCCTTGTAATGATTGTCGATGTCGCGAACGAAGATCCAGGTACGAACCGTGTTGTTCAGCAGAGTCATTCCGTACGTGCCGAGCACCGAGGTAAGTTTATTGAACAGTTCTTTTGTTTGACGATAACAATCGAATTCTCCCCGCCCGTCATAGCCGGCGGTCCAGAGCATTTTGTAGTAGTTCCCTTTTTTATCTTTAATAACTTTTTTCATGATATCGGGATTGATGTGCCATTCTTTGTCTGTATTATATCATTGGTAGGAATTTAGATCTGGCCCTGAAGAACTAGGTTGTATAACTT
>CAZEMW010000227.1:0-6260 GCA_964513105.1 uncultured Fibrobacterota bacterium | reverse complement strand
GCACAAAAGAGAGCAGCCGTTTACGGCTCCCCAAAACCGGGAAACGTGTATCTTCCGCCGGACGGCGTATGAGAACAATACCGCAGTTCCCCCGCCGTGCGGCGGCCAGTTTCTCCCGCACGCCACCGGCGTCTCCACTGTCTTTGGACACCAAAACCCCTATTGAATACCGGCGAAGTAACTCCGCCGTATCCTCAACAGTGAAGGGACCATTGGCGCGAATTACGGCAGATTCCGGCAGGCCCGCATCGCGGCACGACGCGACGGATGCATCCCGATCGAGAACTCGGGCATACAAAGGTATGCTCTTTGCCGCGGCCGTCATAACATAGGGAGATAGAACAGTAGAACCGGTGGTCAAAAGAATGGGTTTTTGCAATTCAGCCGCCCGAACCGCCGCATCTTCGTGATTATCTACCCATATCACCGAGTCGCCTTCCTCAACCAGAGTGGGACGAGAGTATCGCACGTACCGACAAGACAATTCCTGTGCCGCATCTCGAGCATTTTCTGAAATTCGAACCGCAAAGGGGTGAGTGGCATCCAGAATGAGAGTTACCGTGTTTTCCCGCAAAAGATCGACAATGTCGTCTCTCTCCAGGGGCCCCCGACGAATGCGAAGCATCTCGTCTTCCCGTAGCGACACCGGTGTATCCGTCGCCATGCTGAGAAGTACCGGCCTTCCCGCCTCAGTCAGCTTTGCAGCAAACCAGGCGGCTTCAGAGGTACCTCCCAGAAGCAAAATCATATCGGATACCCTCGCGGAGTTATCATACGGCCGTCGATCACGGTGGTCTTGGAACTACCCACTATTACAACGCTCCTCATGTTTACCGATTGCGACACCACTTCGTCTATGCTGGTAAGAACAATTTCCTCTTCCTCAGTCCCTACAGCTGTGGCAATGCAAACCGGTGTGGTTCCCGGTCTGTTCCGCCGAAGTATTCCGATAGCTTCATCGAACTGATGCACCCGTTTTTTACTTCGGGGATTGTACAATGCCACCGCCAGATCGCCGACGGATATCGCTTCCAATCGTCGGCATATCGTTTCCCAATCGACCAGCAAGTCACTCAATGAGATGCAGGCATAATCGAGCATCAGCGGCGCGCCGATACGTGCCGCAGCGGCATTTGCCGCGGTCACTCCGGGGATTACCTGAATTTCGACGTTCCGATACTGATCGTGAGCCAGCTGCAGTGCCAATCCGGCCATCCCGTAAACACCGGCATCACCTGAAGAAATCAGGGATACGGTTTCTCCATCGGCGGCACGGTCGAGAGCAGTCCGGCATCGTTCCACTTCCCGCTGCATTCCCCCGGGAATCAACTCTTTACCTTCGGTTATATCGTGAACGAGATCGATATATCGCTTATACCCGACAATCACATTACTTTCACGCAACGCTTTTTCCGCCCGACGGGTACGATCAAGCGCTCCTCCGGGTCCTATGCCGACCACATACAGTGTTCCTCGGCGACCGCAACCGTGATCCCCTCGTACCTGGTTTTCTTCAGACGTAATCGTGTCCTCCTTCCCCCCAATAATGCACATGGTTCCGCAACGGCCGGAAGCCCGACTTTTTCCGTAACAAAGTCGGAGGTCTCCACCGACGGACTTGAGTGAATAATCTCACTCGATTGTATGATTCGCAACGGTATTCCCAGCCGCTCCGAAGCTTCACGAATGCCAATTTCATTTTTCTTTACATCGGCCGTGGCAAGTACACGAACGGCATCCATCGTGCAACCCAATTTAGCGACACTCTGTTCAACTGCCGCCACAATCCGCTCGGCCGGAATGCCTTTGCGACAGCCCAAGCCTACGATCAGGGTTTTCGCCGCTTCCGACGACGTCGTGATTACCGGCTCGGCGCCGAGCGCATTTGCCACCAGCACGGCCAGATCATTCGCACCACCTTCATGCCCACTCAACAGGCTTATCGCATAGCGTCCACCTATGTCCACTACCACCACGGCCGGATCCTGCTTCTTGTGTCGGCAACAGCCGTCGAGAGCACGCACGACAACGCCGCAGGGGGCGACGAAAACAAAGCCCTGATAGTGCGAAAACAGATCCCGGGTAAGACTCACCACCCGCGAAAACCGCTTACCGGGTACGTCGGGCGGTACTGATTCATGCACGAAAAGATCGGCATCGGACCCTTCAAGCGCCGCCTGCAGAATCTCGGCCCCCTGCTGCGAAAGAGTGATCCCGGCAAGTTTCATTTTTCTGTCCCTTTTCGGTATTCATGAGTAAAGCCCGCATCATACAGAAGGCTGGCCGTATCGGTATTTCCCAGGGCTTCCCCTGCAATGATTACCGCGGTTTTCCGTATTCCCGATTCACGAATTTTATTCGCAATGTTCGCCGACGTTCCTCGAATGACCTTCTGTCCGGGACGCGAGGCGTGGAATACTACGGCGATCGGACAATCATTCCCATATTCTTTGCTCAACGTCTCGGCGATCTCTTCGATCTTATGCACCGAGAGATAGAGACACAGCGTTGCGTGGGTCCGCGCCAGATTCTCCAGCGACTGAGAATCCGGTACCGGCGTTCGCCCGGCAACCCGGGAAAGGACAACGGTCTGCGATATCTCCGGAACAGTCAATTCAACACCAAGAACCGCCGCCGCCGACTGGTAGGCGCTGATACCCGGGACGATCTCGAAATCAATTTTCAGGCTGCGCAACGCTCTGATCTGCTCCCCTATTGCTCCATACAACGACGGATCCCCGGTATGGAGGCGAACGACATTCCGGTTACGGTCTCGTGCATCTCGGCATACCGCAATCATATCATCCAGCGTCATTCCGGCCGAATCATGGGTTTCCGCCTTTTCAGCAATAAGGTCAATCACCTCCGGGCTCACCAAAGATCCGGCATATATGCAGATTTCACACGTTCGCAGTAACTCATGTGCTCTTACCGTTAGTAATCCAGGATCGCCCGGCCCGGCCCCGACAAACGTTACTTTCATCTTTCCCTTTCTCCCGCCTGTACGAGAATGATAGACAGATATCCCGCGGTTCTGTCTGCCTCACGAAGTACGCGTAGATCGGTTTCGATTCTTTCATCGGGCATGCCCGCTCGCGAGACAAAAACCGAACTGTCGATAGTTTTCGTTTCCTCAAGAAGGTCGAGTATATCCGAAAGGCGTTCACCGACTTTCATAATCACCACGGTTCCCCCTTCGTGTATTCGCGATCGGATGCTTTCCAGGCTGTCACCGGCAGGCACAATTGAAACGGGAGATTTCTTTTCCCCGACAGCAAATCCGGTCAGTGCGGCCGCCGCGCCATATGCGGGAATTCCCGGAATTATCCGGATATCAGCCTTCGGATGCAATCTTTTAATCGCACGGATGAGATACACCGCGGTTGAGTACAGCATCGGATCCCCTAATGTCAAAAAAGCGACATCATTTTGCTCAAGCGCGTCTACGATTCGCCCGCCGCTGTCCTCCCAGGCCTGCTCAAGCTTTTCCCGGTCCGAAATCATGGGAAAAACGAGTTCCTCGATTCTGGTGTTGACTCCAATATGGGGACGGGCAATCTGCAGAGCAACACTTTGGTTTTTGATACGTGCGGTGGGTGTGAAAAAGACTGAACATTTTTCCAATGCCCGCACCGCCTTGACCGTCAGCAATTCCGGATCACCCGGCCCGACACCGATTACGTGTAACGTGCCACTCATGAGTCCTCTTTCTCTACCAAAACAAAAATCGAAAGTGATTCGCTATCGACGCGTTCAAGCGATTCGGGGGTGAGTTCACGAACGTTTTCACCGGCCAGAGTCATATTCTCGCAAAGCCAGACCCGGTAGGTATAGTCCGTTGCCTGAAGGAATTTCAAAATCCATTCTTTGCCGCCGGTACCACCGTTCAATACCGCGATGGTCCTGAACTGTGCCGCAAGCGAAAAATCCTCATCAGGTTCCCGCCCGTGAGCGTTGACTACAAAGGAACGAGTCCAATCGAGTCCCAACCGTGCATAGCAAACCTGTAATGAACTGATTCCCGGAATCACGGTGCAGTTATCACGGCCGAAACGCTGGACGACCAGGCGGGCGAAGCTGCTTATTCCCGGATCACCGCTTACCGCAACGACCGGTTGCTCCCCCACCCGGACCTCTTTCTCCAAGAGCTCCAGCGCTTCCGATATGTCTTTGCCGATAGTGATCAAGCGGGCATTTAGCGGTCCCAGTCGCGCCAGCACGGCACGGGATGCCACCAGGAGTTCGGACCGCTCAATCTCTCGACGAGCCGCGGTGGTAAGATAGTTCTTTGATCCGGGACCGCACCCGACAATTGTAATCATTCGTTTTCTTCTCCTGTCCACGGTGAAATGTCTCCGAACATTCCGAGTATATCACCACTCATCATGGCCAGGACAACCGCAATATGCAGGTGAGAGCCGATTTTTTCTTCGACCGCCTCATATATCAACCGACTGAGTTCATTCCCCAACCGTTGTCGTCGCTCAATCGAAAGAGACTGAAAAAATCCCTCGGCAGTTGGGACATTTTCAGGAGCGGGTATCTTCATCGCTTCGGCTCGTTCAATCAAGGACGGTACTACCCCCGGACTTCGACGGGAATGAGTATCCCAATAGCCCATAGCCAATTTTACCAGTTTACCCGGATGCCCCAGTACGAGTAAAGACGAAAAGTTTTTCCTGGTGAAAGCATCGAGCATGAATCCCCACTCGTTGCCGACCTCGACCACCTCCCGCTCGGCTCGTTTGAACCTGCCAAGGGCTACGCGCCTTCCATAATTACCGGGTACCAACACAGGGGCCGATATGCCACATCCTTCGGCCACATCCAATGAACACACCAGAGCATCACGCAGTGCCGCATTGCTGTACGGCCGAACCCGTCCGGTCGTTCCCAGGATAGAGAGTCCGCCCTGGATACCAAGTTTACCATTGAAAGTGCGCTTGGCCGCCTCCTCACCCTTCGGAATCGAAATCTCTACATTGAAACCTCTATTGCTGATTTCCCGAAGGGCATTGGTGATCATTGCGCGCGGGCCCGGATTGATGGCCGGTTCACCGACAGGCAGTTGCATACCCGGTAGCGTGATGACTCCGACCCCCCGGCCGGCCGAGAACGTGATATCTTCATTCTCCGAGAAGGAAACACGGGCCCACACCAGCATTCCATCCGTCACATCGGGGTCGTCTCCGGCGTCCTTGCGCACGGCTGCTTCGCAGCAGCCATCCCTTTTGTGTGCCTCGGCAATAACAAACGACACATCGTCGCCGTCGGGCAATCGCACCGTGACAGACGAGCACGACTCTCCGGTACAAAGCGTCGTTGCGGCCGCTTTTGCAGCCGCCGTCGCACAAGCACCGGTCGTAAATCCCCATCGCAGTTCTTTTGTCATTGCTTTTCACCCGGCTTCAATGACTGAGTCACAGAATTTGGAATCAAATCGATAAGACGTCTCCGCGCTTCGCCGACAGTAAGCGGCTATGTTTCGACGGGAATAGCATCTCTGCTCTGTAATTCATGAAACAGATGGGAAATGTACGGCAGACGCATTCGCATTTTCGTCAGAGCATCCGGATCCTTGAATATCTCTTCGGGCGAGGCAAGCATCGTAAGAAAAGAGCCTTCGCCGGACAAGGCGAATGAAAACTTCAGCGAGGTCGCCGTTTACGTTGCCCGGGCATTCTCTTCGTTTCTTCAATCATGATTGTGTCCTGTTCCCTCTGCGGATTCCGATTCTTCCGGGAGCGGAAGTTCACGGATATCCGGATTCGACAAAGATTCACTAATGCGTTTCATCACCAAATCAACAAGTATTTCGTCAAACCCCAAAGTTTTCCCTAATTTCAACTCAATGTTCGGAAATCGTTCCGCAACGCTATGCATGAGTTTTGGGATATCGTACGCATGGTGCATACCCTCATGAAGGAAATAGGGCAAAACCATGATGCTTTGTACGCCCGATTTTGCACATGAAGCGACGGCTTCATTAAAGGACGGTTTTGCCTGAGCCATAAACCCGATACGCACATCGGCATACCTTCCAAACTCTCGCAACCGTTCGGCAACTTGTTTCATAGCCTGAGCAGCTCCCGGACGTCTACTGCCGTGTCCCAGGATTACCACACCATACGATCCGTGATGCGGGCAGGCGTCCCCGGAATTCGGTTCGTTTTCCGAGGGGACCGAGGCTTCCCGGCACAGTGCATGGATTGCCGCTACCGTACAAGGGCTTCCTCCGCGACGTCCCTGTATGGTTATGT
>CAZEMW010000226.1:0-6265 GCA_964513105.1 uncultured Fibrobacterota bacterium | reverse complement strand
GTATCCCGATCGAACGTCACGACGAAAACCTCGGCGCGTGGGGGCATCTCAATGTTGATGCCTTTGCCTTTCAGCAGTTCGGCAAGAACGACATCGCCGGCCGCAAAGCCGACCGCGGGAGTTTTCCGGCCCCCGTAGAGTTCGACCAGTTTGTCGTATCGACCACCGCCCGCGATTGCCCGCAGTTCACCCTTGCGATCGAGGACTTCGAAGACAATCCCCGTGTAGTATGCCAGTCCGCGTACGATGCCGATATCGAATTCGGCGTATTCGGAAAGGCCATAGGTCTCGAGCAGCATGAACAATCGTACCAGATCCTGGACCGACGGGAGCTCCCCATAGGTGCGGGTGATCTCTTCGAGCGATTTCGCGCGAAGAACGGCCAGCACCTTTTCGCTGATCGCAGGATCGCCGACAACTCCGTTCACGTTTTGCATGAATTCATCGGCACCTACCTTGTTTCGCTTATCCAGGGCGGCATACAGCGCTTTCAGGCTATCGGTGGGCACACCAATGTGGGTGAAGACCTCTTCCAGAAGGGTTCTGCTGGAAATGTGTACCGAAAAATCCTCGGCGTTGAGTGAAAGGTCGTTCATCATTCCAACCACCGCCGCAATCAGTTCGGCGTCGGCGCTCACATCCTCGACTCCCAGAATATCCATATTGAGCTGATAAAACTGACGCAACCGTCCGCGCTGCATCCGTTCGTAGCGAAACAGTGGAGGAATGGAGAACCATCGAAGCGGCATTTTGAGCTCCGGGCCCTTAGAGGCTACCATCCGCGCCAAAGAGGGTGTCAACTCCGGACGAAGCGCGAGTCGTCGGCCACTTTTATCTTCAAACGTATACAGTTGCTTTTCGATTTCTTCTCCGCTTTTCTGCGTGTAGACTTCAAGGTGCTCAAACATGGGACCGTCGTAGGGCTCAAACCCATATCTTCGGCAGGACTTTTCCCAGGACTTGAAAATGTACTCACGGACAGCCATGTTTTCGGGATAGAAATCCCGGGTACCTTTTGGGGGGTTGTTGTTCGGCATCGTTGCCCTTTCTTCCTTCTCCGTGGTGGTTGGCAGGTATTGAAAGATACAATTTTGTGGGTATCTCGCGGTATTTGGGGCGGAGCCCCTTATGGCTTGGCCGGCAGTGCAATGCTCTTTCCGTCCCTGCGTAGCGCCGCTTGCGGCGCTACGCTAAGCCCGACCTGTCGGACCGGTCCGACAGGTCGGACGTGCGGAGGGCATGCCCTCCGTGACGGAAGACTTGAGCCCAAATACCCAAAAAGATAAGATGAGTACAGCAAGTAGCAAGCAGCCAATGGAAGGATTACACTCACAATGCAGCCCGCCACCCACGGTGACCGACAAATCGCGCATTCCGGCACTGCAGCCGATTCCGTGCGCGCCCTCGGTCGCAACCCGGTTTTTCATTCTTTAATAAATGCGATCACGGGACCGGCGATGATTATCACCGCCGAGGGTATTGTGTTGATTGCAAACGCATCGGCTGAGGTTTTTTTCGGCACCGGTTCCGGATCTATTCTGGGGAAGAGCATTCACGACGGAGAGTCCGTATCATCTTTCTCAGACGAAATGCGTAAATATGCCGGCATCGTGGTAAAGATTCTCAAACCTGCGCAGATTGATGAGTCTAGTGGGGAGCGGTCGATCCTGTTTTCGATGTACCCGGTGATCATTGAAGGATATCCGGCGGCAGTGGCTGTTGTCGGAACCGATATTACCGAGCAGCATCTGGCATGGCGTGTCGCGGATGAATCCCGGGAACAGCTGCGCCAAACCTTCGATTCGATCCACGACGGCATCGTATTCATTGACATCAACCGCAAAATCACTCATTGTAATCAGGCCGCGTATGGATTTGCGTTTGCGCATAAACAGGAATCTCTGATCGGTGAAGAGGTCTGTCGCGTGCTGCACGGACCCGACAAACCGGTTCAGGAATGTGCATTCAGCAGAATGCTGCGCAGTGGCAGGCGGGAGATGGCTACGACGCAAGTGGGTGATCGGTGGGTAGAGGTCTCCTGTGATCCGGTCTTTGGGGCCAATAATGAAATCACCGGTGCGGTCCATATCGCTCGTGATGTGTCTGATCGGGTGAGTTGTAACCTTTCACTGGAACGCAAAAATGCTGCCCTCGAGGAACTCACCTTACGCCTTCGGGCCGGGGAAGAGGAACTACGCGCTCAGATCTCAAAAGGAATTGAACTGAAAATTATACCGCTTCTCAATCTTCTGCAAGAGCGAACGGGATCCGACGAGATCGTGTCCATGCTCCGAAAAGCCCTCGAATTCCCGCAACTGTCACATCCCGAAATGTTCCGAGACCCAACGTACCGCCTTACACCGCGAGAAAATCAGCTTTGCACCCTGATTCGACAGGACCGGACCATGAAGGAGGCGGCCGCAATACTGGGTACATCGGTTCAGACGGTTGAGAAACAACGCAAGTCAATTCGACGTAAACTGGGCATAAGAGGCAAGAGACTGAATCTTGCCGCCTTCCTGCAAAACCTTGATACCAAACAGAATAGAACCGCTTTCGGGTAAGTGTCATACCCGAAAGTACCCCGAAGAATCCCCCTTACATTTTGCCTGGTGGTCGACACATAATTGTTCTGTCCAAGTCAATTTACCTCGGTCGATACAATGTGGTCTCGTTCAGGCAGGGCATTGGTGATCTCACCTGCCGGACACGTTATGTGAAGGGAGAACAGGTATGCTCAAGTCGATGAAATTGGGTACGAAACTGTTGGTGACGTTTCTGCTGGTTGGTCTTGTACCATTCCTGGTGGTGGCCGTCGTGGCGCTGGTCAAGGGGACGCGTTCGATGTCTGATATGGCATTCGACCAGCTCGATGCGGTTCGGGAAATAAAGAAAACCCAGATACAGTCTTTTTTTAATGAACGGCTCGGAGACGTATCGGTTCTGGCGGGAAATCCGACGGTTACCGAGGCACTATGGCGGTTTTCCGAAGCCTTTTCCGAAGAAGGGGGCCCCGACGGTCCGAAGTGGAAGAGCGTCGAGAGTGAATTTGCGGACTGGCTGACGGAATACCAGAAAAGCTACGGGTACTACGACCTGTTTCTCATAGATTCCAAAGGAAACGTGGTCTATACGGTCGAACGGGAATCCGATTTCGGTGAGAATCTGGTTACCGGCTCGCTGAGCGGGAGCGGACTTGCCGATTGTTTTGACGGCTCCCGAAACACGACTACCTTTGAGGATTTCGAGCCCTATGCTCCCAGCAACGGTGCACCGGCCGCTTTTGTCGGTGCCCCCATAGAAAAGAATGGCTCGCGAATCGGCGTTGCCGTGCTGCAGGTCTCACTGAAAGCGATAAACAAGGTGATGCAGCAACGTGACGGTATGGGGGAGAGCGGAGAGACGTATCTGGTGGGATCGGACAAACTCATGCGCTCAGACTCCTATCTGGATCCGGAAAACCATTCGGTTGTCGCGTCTTTCGCCAACCCCTCCAGGGGCAGTGTCGATACCAAAGCGTCCCGGGAAGCATTGGATGGAAAATCGGGTAGAGATATCATCATCGATTACAATGGGAATCCTGTCTTGTCCAGCTATGCACCGGTCCGAATTCAGGGGGTTACCTGGGGCATTCTTGCCGAAATTGATAAGGCCGAGGCGTTCGCATCAGTGCGTGCGCTGCAGTGGGTTATCGGCGTGGTTACCGCAGTCGCGATTGGTGGAATCATCATGGTTGCGTTGCTGATTACAAGGTCCATAACAAAGCCAATCAATGCGGTTATCAAAAACCTCAAGGGCGGTGCAGAGCAGGTCGCGTCCGCATCGGAGCAGCTTTCGTCTTCGTCACAACAGATGTCCGAAGGGGCCAGCGAGCAGGCATCGAGCCTGGAGGAGGTGTCGAGTGGGCTCGAGCAGACCTCGTCGATGACAAAAAAGAACGCGGATTCGACCCGACAGGCGAATACTCTTGCCGCGGAAGCGTCCACATCGGCGGATAGAGGCGGGGAGTCAATGCGGAAAATGTCGGAAACAATCGGCAGAATCAAATCATCGTCGGATGCCACGGCAAAGATTGTCAAAACGATTGATGAAATCGCAATGCAGACAAATTTACTTGCGTTGAACGCCGCCGTTGAGGCAGCCCGGGCCGGGGAGGCAGGACGGGGTTTTGCGGTAGTTGCCGAAGAAGTCAGAAATCTTGCGCAGCGCTCGGCCGAGGCCGCAAAAAACACAGCCGATCTTATACAAGGGTCACAGGAGCAGGCCGTTCAGGGAGTTGAGGTGTCTCAGGAAGTCGAAAAATCTCTTGGAGAAATCGGTGAGTCGGTGAAAAAGGTGGCGGCACTCATCACGGAGGTATCTCAGGCGAGTGATGAACAGGCTCAAGGCATTGAGGAGGTGAATTCAGCGGTTTCACAGATGAATACCGTTACCCAGCAGAATGCCGCAAGTGCCGAGGAGTCGGCTTCGGCGAGTGAGGAGCTGTCCGGACAGGCGCAGAATCTCAATGCGATGGTGGTGGAGCTGGCTTCGATTGTGGGTGATTCCGGTGATCGGAGTGCACTGCGAATAGGGCAAGCCGGGAAGAGAAGCGCACTTAGCACCACGGGCCGTCCCCACACTGCTCTGCCGGGACAAGACCGAAGACACAACAAGGGAGCCCCAATGGAAAAAGTGGTCACCCCCAACGAGTTGGCGGACAGCGAAGCGTTCAGTCAGTTTTAGCGTTTCGCCGCTTGCGGTGAAACGCAAAGTCGGACCGGTGGGACCGGTCCGACTGGTCCGACCCGCGGAGGCCAACGGCCTGCCCCGCGCGACCGGAACAGGCAGAATTGCCGGCGGCCTGGCCGGCCGGCGCTATTTCTGTTTTCGCCCCGCCTTCCTCTTAGCGGCTGCCATGCGGCGAAACGCAAAGTCCGACCGGTCCGACAAGTCCGGCTGGTCGGACCCGCGCAGGCCCCCGGCCTGACCGGCGGGCCTTCCCACCGGGCCAAATGCCCACATTCCCCCCAGCATCTGTTATTTTCCTCAAAGCGGCTTTCGGCCGCACCTGTGCCTTTTTCCGTACCAATTGCACCCTCACGGCGGAGAAAACCCTATGGCGGGACCCGCAACAAAATTCGGTTCAACCACCGGACACGGTGGTTCGGTGATCGGACCGGGCTGTCCTACCGTGCTTATCAACAAAGTACCCGCAATCCGGGTCGGTTCAGATATGCACTTGTGCCCGATGGTAACCCCCGGCACACCGCCCGTGCCGCATGTCGGCATGAACTGTGTCGGTCCAGGTGTCCCCACCGTGCTGATCGGCAAAATGCCGGCTTCCACCATGGGTGATAATTTCCTCTGTGTCGGTCCGCCTGCTCCGGTGCTTACCGGGGCATTCGATGTTCTTATCGGCACGGGAGCCGGTGGTGGAGGCGGTGGCGGAGGTGGGAGTGCCGCGAGTGCTTCATCCGCGCAGGCGCTTCAGGCAGGCACCGTTACTCCGGTCGAGGGTACCGAAGCATTCCCAATCGATATTCAGGCCGCGTTTGTCGACGCGCAATCGCATATGAGCAAAGAAGCGCTGGACGAACAGATAAGCGCTGTTTCCGAAGCGTTGGCCAAGGCCGAAGAGGAGGAAGAGCCGGTTGAACTCACTATTGCGGACATGGTCGAGGTGCTCAAAGCGGTCGAGAGCGAGGAAGGCTACGAAGCGGCTCGTTTTTTCGCCTCACACCTCGACTACGGCGTGATCACCGATATGGCGAAAGCCTGGATCTCCGGCGAAAACACCGATGCCAACAACGATCCCAACCTGATGCCGACCCGTTTCATGCTGCTCTACGGCATGGACGACAACAAACTCAAAGAAATCGACGACCACCCCGATCGTTTCGAGGGTGAAGAGCATAAAATCACGGTTGCGAATCTTCGGAAGGGACTGAGGCTTCTGGGGTATGAGGTTGCCGAGGATGGGGCGTATGATGATGAGGTGCTTCGGGCGCATATGGCGTTTTTGAGTTCGAAGGCTTGAGCGGGCGTGACTTCGACAAGCTCAGTCACCGGAGCGAACAGTGGAGATGGGGGGATTCGGACTTTAGAGGCGGGAAGGAAGAACGATTCCGACAAGAACAAGACGGATGCAGATATGCTTGTTTCAAGAGTTTTTTTGACACATTGCTGCCGAAAGGTACACACGCACTGAAGAGTGCCGGATCTGGTGTACGACAGGAGAAAACTGGACGCAGTCGGAAAGGCACGGATGGAAAGACGAATTGTT
>CAZEMW010000225.1:0-6312 GCA_964513105.1 uncultured Fibrobacterota bacterium | reverse complement strand
TCCGCAACCCTTAGAGACTGAAGGCCAACGAGTAGGCCCAGCGTTGATGGTATCGTGTCGATCTTATTATTGGAAACATCCAGAAATTTCAGGGCCTCACAATTCCCAATCGAAAGAGGAAGAGTGGTTAGATTATTGGTATCTACATAGAGCGCCTCGAGATCTCTCCACTTGCCCATATCGGCAGGAAGAGCATCGATCCGGTTGTTTGAAAGCCAGAGTTTTCGAAGAGTGTATATACCGGTGATCTCAGGAGGAAGCCGTGTGATGAGATTGTTTTGCGCATCCAGGGATGTCAGTTTGCTCAATTTTCCTATCGAAGAAGGAAGAGACTGGATTCTATTTCCACTGAGATCGAGTTCCCGGAGTTCGGACAGGTCACCGATTATGGCAGGAACAGTGGTGAGCCCTTCTTCTCGCAGATCAAGCCGAACCACCGACAGGTCGCTCCCCAGTTCGACACGGGATATGACCGTTCCAGAAATCCTGTTGGAATCCAGAATCGCCTTAACCTTCAGCGAGTCTTGGATATAGGTCGAATCGAATCTCAACCATTCGGTGGGCATGAGCCCGACAGTCATCTTGAAAGTTCCACCGCTGGGCACTTCGACCGGAGTGGAAGAGGTGACATAATCCGGGGTGGACGGTCGTACCACAACGTTGTATTTCTTTGGGGCCAGACGGGGAAATTCAAACCTCCCAAGACTGTCCGGTGTTGCTTCAGCAACGGTGAAATCCCTGAATCTTACCAGGATTTTCGCATCGACACGCTCATGGTTCGAGATTCCCTCCAGGATTCCGGAGATGGCTCCGGGTTTCTGAAGGACTTTCAAAGGAAGTACAAGGGAATCACCTTCATTCAGCGTCACGGCGTCTAAGTCCGAGGGGTGCATAAGATCCGAGGTATCGATTATCTCGAGAAGATATCCTCCTTTTTCCACCTTACTAAACTCGAACTGACCCTTGCGGTCAACTATGGTCGAGAGAATTCCGTCCGTGGGTTGATCGATACCGGCCGCAGAGCCCTTCTTTCGAAGGTACACCAGGGCCCCGACCGCGGGGGTGGCACTGTCGGGGTAAAAGGCCGATCCCAGAACCATGGCTTCGGTCTCCGACCCGCCCGAGCCGGCAACCGGTTCTACCGGGGTCGAGGTACAGGACAGCAACAGCAGTGAAACCGCCGTCGCCAAACCGACAATACGGCCAAAATTACGCATTGGTGTTGTCATCGGGTAGCTCCGTGAGTGGGAAGACCTGGAAGTTCATCTGGTAGAGACGATCGGCGACATCGGCGCCTCCGGCAATCTCGAGTACGCGACGGCGAAATCCCCGTAGTTCTTCGACAATGCGTCCATATTCTCGTCCCGAAATGCCAATGGTAAGGGTGGACAGATTTCGTTGCCCTTTGGGAAACCGATCTATCGCCTCTTTTGCCAGCTCCATCATTTCTATTTGTAAATTGTTTATGGCCAATGCCTTTGCCGCATAGCCGGTGCTGATTATACGATCAAGCCGCTGATAGGAGCCGTCGGGCCGTCTTTCGATTAATTCCAGTTTCTCCAAAAGCTCGATCGCCTCTCTTGCTTCCTTCGGAGAGATATTCGGAACGATTTTACGCGACAATGCGCGATAATCTCCGGTAAACCGATACTGGCCCAGAAGTTCCCGGATTGCGCTGTAATACCATTTGCTGTAATACTCGTACTGGCTCGCATCAAGAATACGTGGCTTAGTCCCCCGCATGGAAATAAGCTTTTCGAAATGACGTTTCTTCTCAGAATGGCTTTTCGCCTGCCCATAGTACACCATATGCTCGAAATAGTCTGCTTCACGCTCATTGAGCTCAAGAAACTCAACAAAGCGAGCCGACAAGGCCGGGGACATGTTGACTCGCCCCTGAAGAATCTGCGCAAAGTGCCCGCTGGATTTGAGCCCCAGCTTCTGAGCTATGTACCGGTGGGAGAAATTCCGGTTCTTCTCTTTGCGCTCGGCATAGACCTCACCGAGAAACTTTCGGTAATCAATGAATTCGAATACGGAAGGCATAGTGATATCGCCGGTAAGCCGGTTAATGGGAACTTGCGATCGGTCCTGATTACAACCATTCCTGAACTTGCGTCCTTATAGATAATGTAGCTCATTAAGCAGAATATTGCGCATTGAAAATAACGATAACGCTTATGCTCACTAAGCATACATAGAAAAAGAGCCTGTCATACATATTGTAACTCATTGAATAAAAACTAGTTAGATATTTCGGATAAATGCCGACACCGAGGAGCCTGATTTGAAGGACCGCTCACAATAAACAGTGTTGGGGAAACCGATGATTCCCCGGAGATCGGGATTAACTATCCATTACGCCCCTTACGTATTCTATTAAGGCCCGGGTCGGGCGATTTACTTAGAGCCTGTCCGAAAACCCTGAAACGGGCACCTTCCCGCTTGAAATCGGGACTCGGCGTGCGTTTCAGGGGATTTCGGACAGACATTACTGAGCAAGGAAATGAGCAATGTTACGAACCCGTAGATTTCTCGGTTCATCCCGATTCATATTTCCGGCACTTGCCTTCATTGTGACCGTGGGATGTGCCCAGGATTCGGGATCGAAACCCGACAGTGCCCTTGAGGCCGAAATGATGTCGATGTATCAGGAGTACCGCGTGGAAGCGTATCCCGAGGCACCGGAGATACGGGTACGCGAGATCGATAGCCTTCGTAGCGACACAAATACGGTACTGATCGATGTACGTGAAAAAAAGGAATATGAGGTCTCAGTGATTCCGGGGGCGATAACTCAAAAGGAATTTGAGAAACGAAAGGACCGGTACCGAAACCGTCGGATTATTGTTTACTGCACTATTGGGTACCGAAGTGGTGAGTATACGGAAGAGCTTGTCGAAGAAGGTTTTTCGGCGTACAATCTGGTCGGTGGGGTTCTGGCCTGGGCACATGAAGGGCGTACGTTTACCGGATTGAGCAGCAGTAACGATACGAACCGGGTGCATGTATACGGAAAAAAATGGAATCTTGTGCCGGAGGGATACGAGGCCGTTTGGTGAAGACCGCTACGGGCCTGGATATTGCAGGTAGGACTTGCAGAATCTTTCGGCGAGAATCATATTGTTATTCCGTTTGTAGAATTGTAAGGATTATTTGTCTATGTCCAGCACGAAACTGAAGCAGAAGACGACCAAGACGAAATCGACCAAGACAACCTTGGTACGACCGGCGGGCCTTTTGTTCAGTAGATAGACCAGGAACAAACACAACAGTCAGCAAAGGCCCGCTTCAGAAGAAGCGGGCCTTTTTTAGTACTTGAACTTGTCGGATTGCTCAAATCACAATCGACGAGTTCGATAACCATCCGAACTGGAGGATTACAGGTATGCGAAAGGTGGGGTTTGCAGGTTGGCGGGGAATGGTTGGGTCGGTACTGATGGACCGAATGCGGGAAGAAGGTGATTTCGGGGAATATGAGTCCCACTTTTTTTCCACCTCACAGGTGGGGCAGGATGGTCCCGATGTGGGAGGCGGGAGTACCCCTCTCGGAGACGCGAAAGCAATAGACCAGCTCTCCCCAATGGATATTATCGTTACCTGCCAGGGAGGTGGCTATACCAAAGAAGTATATCCGAAACTGCGGGAAGCAGGATGGAACGGTTACTGGATAGACGCTGCTTCGGCGCTTCGGATGAAAGATGATGCACTCATCGTTCTGGATCCGGTGAATCGATCGGTTATCGACAACGGACTGCAAAGGGGAATAAAAAACTATATCGGCGGCAATTGTACGGTAAGTCTCATGCTCATGGGAGTACACGGTCTTTTTCGTGAAGGGCTGGTGGAATGGCTCTCTTCAATGACCTACCAGGCGGCCTCGGGTGCGGGGGCAAAAAACATGCGCGAGCTGGTCTCGCAAATGGCGACCGTCGGATCCGCTTCCTCGGATCTACTGAAAACCCCCGGCTCGGCGATTCTGGACCTGGACAAAAGGGTTATCGAGACCATGAGAAGCGCCGATTTTCCCGTCGAAAACTTCGGTGCGCCTCTTGCCGGAAGTCTCATCCCCTGGATAGATAGTCAGGTTGAAAACGGACAGACTCGCGAGGAATGGAAAGGGTTTGCGGAAACCAACAAAATTCTTGGTGTCGAATCGCCGATCCCAATAGACGGCATCTGTGTGAGGGTTGGCGCAATGCGGAGCCACAGTCAGGCGCTTACGATTAAGCTTACCCGTGATGTTCCGCTCGATGAAATCGAAGATATGCTTTCCGGGGCCAATGAGTGGGTGAAATATGTTCCGAACACCAAAGAGGACAGCCTTCGGGATCTGACCCCGGCCGCGGTCTCGGGGACCCTCACGGTGCCTGTTGGACGTCTGCACAAGATGAATATCGGCCCCGAATACCTGACCGCATTCACTGTTGGGGATCAGTTGCTTTGGGGAGCGGCGGAGCCCATTCGACGGATTCTAAAAATCGTGCTCGAGAATGGGTGATATACCCGGCAGTGTGGTGCCGAAGGCCGGCCAAAAGTCTTCCCGGGGAATTACTGGAGATGTTGTCTTTTCTGTAGGAGCCGAGAGCCCATTATCGGGCACTCGGCTCCTTTGGGGTCGAATGCCGGCTCATTTGGTCAGTCTCCCGGGAATATATTCTCAAAGGGTAGGGCCCGGTCCAGATAATCCGGTTACGGATAATCGATCAACTCTTCACCAAACGAACGCCCCCCTGAGCAGCCGGGCGGACGAAACCCTCGGCTTGACTCATTTCGCTCGAAATAATATATTCTAATATTCGAATATATTCATAGCTTAGATGAACGACGGTTGGCTGGAGAAAGCCCGCAATGAATGAAGCACACAAACGAAAAGCAGAAATCTTGAAAGCGCTGGGACATCCGGTCCGGTACTGCATCGTGGAAGGTCTGGTATCCGGTGAACAGATGGTCGGTTCAATGGTGGCTTGTACCGGGGTTCCGCAACCAACCGTTTCACAGCATCTCAATGTTCTGAAAGCGGCAGGCATTATCGAGTGCCGACGCGAAGGAAACAAGGTGTACTATGAAGTATTGGATCCGACCGTGAGAAAAATCGTGAAAACGATGAAAGAGTAGGTCGAATCGGCAGAAAACCTGAACAACATTGCAGGGAAAGGCATTTGATACAATGGACAGTAAAAAACCGTCACCTGTTAATTCAATTATTCGAATATTCAAACGTAGCGAACCACAAAAGAAGGGAGCCGTTTTGATTCGTCTACTTATTGGGGCTGCGCTGGGGGCTCTTGCCGGATTTGCATACTACCGATTCATAGGATGCCACGGCGGGACCTGTCCCATTACGGGTAATCCATATATCAGTTCCGTTTACGGCGCATTTATGGGTGCTCTTCTTGCCGGCATGTAGTTGCACCGGATCCTGTTTTCACCTCGACCAAAAAAGATAGAACTACCGGAAAATATCAAAGAAAAGAGGAAGCTTATGGCCGTCGATGTACAGAAAGAACGATGCCCCCAGAATCACCCCTGCCCTTCCGTACGTGTCTGCCCCGTTGGTGCTCTGAAACAGGAAAGATTCGAGGCGCCGGTGGTGGATACGGAGAAATGCACAAATTGCGGCAAATGCGTTCGCTTCTGCCCGATGGGCGCAATTGTTACCTGAATCGAGCAATTCTGTATGAAAACGGCGCGCGAGTCGCCATGAACCGATCGCAAGGCATACCTGATGGTATGTCCGGGATTCGGGTAAAGGCTTTAGTACTTGTCCTGCAATTGCCCGTTCAGCGCATCGGTTAACGGTGTGCTGAGCGGCGCCTTGGGACCAGTATTAAAAACCAAACAGCTTTTCCAGACCGGCCGCAATCCGCTCGATTCTGGGGTTTATTATTCCCAACAGCTCCGCATTGAGAGTATTGAGCTTGTGGTCCAGAGTGACAAGTCCGTAGGAGAAATCGTCTTCTTTGTCTCTGGCAGTCACCCAACGAAACCAGGTATACCCCACCAGGCCTGGATGAGTAAATGCCCGCTCGAGCGCTTCACGGCCTTTCCGTTTGACCCGGTCTCGTTTAGTGATTCCCTCCGAGGGTTCACCGGGGTACGGGATCTCCCGGAAGTAAGGAGATACCCAGGCGAATTCTCCGTTGATTATGGGCATATCAGTCGAGCGGTAGTATTCATCGATTCTTTCATAGAACGTATGTCGATAGTTATTCATGGAGATTATATCCACATAGGGTGGCGCAAACGCCTGCAGAATGTTTTCTTTGGGAGGAGCCCCGAATCTCGGGCCTATTATGAGATGATTCGGGT